>DAINBM010000394.1:0-2632 GCA_036732965.1 Caulobacteraceae bacterium
GCGGGACGTGGGCGAGGACTTCATCCACGGCTACACCTATTCCGGCCATCCGACCTGTGCCGCCGTGGCGCTCGCCAACATCGCCATCCTCGAGCGCGAGCATCTGGTGGACCGGGCCCGCGACGAGATCGGGCCCTATGCCCAGAAGGCGCTGGCGACCCTCAGCGATCACCCGCTGGTGGGCGAGGTGCGGATGACCGGCCTGCTGGGAGCGGTGGAGATCGTGTCGGAGCCCGGCACCAATCACCGCTTCGGCGGCAAGGAGGGCAAGGCTGGCCCGATCGTGCGCGACGCCTGCATCCGCAATGGTCTCATGGTCCGGGGCATCCGCGACAGCCTGGTCTTCTGCCCCCCGCTGATCATCACCGAGGCCGAGGTGGACAAGGCCGTGGAGATCATCCGCAAGTCGCTGAACGAGGCGGAGCCGATGCTGCGGGCCATTCCGGCCGCCTGATCCCGGCCCGAGATCCGGCTCCGAGATCCCGGGCAACGAGAAGGACGCACTCATGACCCGTCGCTGGACTCTGGACGATTGCAGGCTCGGCATGGACCGACCGATCCAGCGACGGGACTTTCTCAACGGCACGGCGGTGGCCATCGCCTCGACCGCCGCCGGCCTCGGCGTGGCCGGGACCGCCGGGGCCGCGGAGGCGGAGGCCTGGCCACAGGACCGGCCGGACTACTACCCCCCGCGGCTGCAGGGCCTTCGCGGCAGTCATCCGGGCGCCTTCGAGGCCGCCCACGCCCTGCGGGACGGGACGCCCCCGGCCCCGGTGACGCCGCTGGCGGAAACCTATGATCTGATCGTCGTGGGGGCCGGGATCAGCGGCCTGTCCGCCGCCTGGTTCTGGCGGGCGCGGCATCCCGACGCGAAGATCCTGATCCTCGACAATCACGATGACTTCGGCGGTCACGCCAAGCGCAACGAGGTCGTGATGGCGGATGGCAGCGTGAGGCTGATGAACGGCGGCACGCTGATGATCGACAGCCCGTTCCCCTACAGTCCCGTCGCGGCCGGGCTGCTGACGTCCCTCGGCATCGATCCGGTGGCCCTGTCCAGGCAATGCGAGGACCATGCCTTCTACCGCAAGCGCGGACTGGGCCAGGGGATCTTCTTCGACCGGGAGACCTTCGGCGAGGATCGCCTGGTGGCCGGGCTGCCGGACCTGGGGGAAGATCTTCCGTCCGTGGCGGCGGTGGGCAGCTTCATCGACTCCACGCCCCTCTCCCCCACCGCCCGGGCGGATCTTCGCCGGCTTCTGACCACGGTCCCGGACCCGTGGCCGGGCCTGTCCTCCGACGCCAAGAAGGACCGCCTCTCCCGCATCAGCTATCAGGCCTATATCCGGGACGTCCTGAAGATGGATCTGGCGGTCGTGGCCATGTTCCAGACCTTCACCCAGGGTGAATGGGGAACCGGCATCGATGCGGTCTCGGCGCTCGACTGCTGGGGCTTCGGCATGCCGGGCTTCCATGGCCTCGCCCTCGCACCCGGTGCCACGCCCCGGATGAGCTTCAGTCCACGGGGCTATTGCGTGGGGGGCAGCGACCGGTTCCACTTTCCCGACGGCAATGCCTCCATCGCCCGGTTGCTGGTGCGTGCGCTGGTGCCGGGGTCCCTGCCGGGCGCGTCGGCGCAGGACATCGTCACGGCGAGGTGCGACTATTCCCGCCTCGACCGTCCGGACAATACCGTGCGGCTGCGCCTGTCCTCCACTGTCACGGCGGCCCGGCACAAGGGCGGAGATCCGTCGTCCGCGACCCATGTGGAGATCGACTATCTTCGCGGCGGCAGGGCCTTCTCCGTGGCCGGGGCCAGGGTGATCCTCGCCTGCTACAACATGATCATCCCGTACCTGTGCCCCGAATTGCCGGATGCTCAGAAGGCGGCAATGCACGCCCTGGTGAAGGAGCCCCTGGTCTATACCACGGTCGCGCTGCGCAACTGGACGGCGCTGGACCGGCTGAAGGTGTCCTCCGTCCGCGCGCCCGGCGGTTACTGGACGAGCTTCAACCTCGACCCGGTGGTGAATATCGGAGGCTATTCCGGAGCCACGGATCCGAGCCGGCCGACCCTTCTGCGCCTGACCCGCACCCCGTGCGCGCCCGGCCTGCCGGAGCATGACCAGAACCGGGCCGGCCGGGCGGAACTGCTGGCCACATCCTTCGAGACCTTCGAGCGGGAGACCCGTCGGGAGCTGGGCCGGATCCTCGGGCCCGGCGGCTTCGACCCGGCCGCCGACATCACCGCCATCATCGTCAACCGCTGGCCGCACGGCTATGCGCCCGAGCGGAACTTCCTCTGGGAGCCGGAGGTGCCCGACGCCGAGCTGCCCCAGACCCTCGCGCGCCAGCGGTTCGGCCGCATCGCCATCGCCAATTCCGACTGCGGCGGCGGGGCCTATACCGACGTGGCCATCGACATGGCCCACCGGGCCGTGGCCGATCTCATCGGCTAGTCAGACGTTGAGCAGCAGGAACTCCCGCTCCCACGGACTGATCACCCGCATGAAGGTCGCGAATTCCGCCCGTTTGACCGCAGCAAAGGTGGTGACGAAGCGTCGGCCGAAGGCTTCGTCCAGTTCCTCGGTATCCTCGAACAGGCGCACCGCTTCCAGCAGGCCCGACGGCA
>DAINBM010000395.1:0-2632 GCA_036732965.1 Caulobacteraceae bacterium
GCCCGAGCCGCACATCTTGTTCACCGTGGCCGCCTCGACGCTCAGGGGAAGCCCTGCCCCCAGGGCCGCCTGCCGGGCCGGAGCCTGGCCGAGCCCCGCGGGCAGCACGCAGCCCATGACGATCTGCTCCACGGCGTCGGCGGACACACCGGCCCGTTCCACCGCCGCCCGGACGGCCGCTGCGCCCAGCTCGGTGGCCTTCGCACCCGCAAGCGCCCCCTGGAACCCGCCCATGGGGGTCCGGGCGTAGCCGGCGATGACGACGGGATCACGGGCGCTCATGGACATGGTCGGGTCTCCGGTGGGGATCAGGGTTCGGTGCGGGAGGACAGGTCGGCCCGCCGGGTGGTAGCGATGAAGCCCCCGCCCAGCACGCGACTGGGGACCTCCGGGTCGTAGAGCACGCAGGCCTGGCCGGGGCTGACCCCCTCCTCCGGTTCCACGAACCGGACGACCGGCGCACCGTCCTCAAGGGCCAGATGCGCCGGACTGGGGTCCCGGGTGGACCTGACACGGGCCAGCACCGGACGCCCGGCCGCCGCCGCAACCCAAATGTCGGCTTCATCCCCCAGCCAGTTGATTTCCTTCAGGCAAAGGCTCTCCGTCAGAAGCGCCTCACGAGGTCCGACAATGACCCGCCGGTTGGGAGCGTCCAGGGCCACCACGAACAGGGGCTCGCCCACGGCCACGTTCAGACCCCGGCGCTGGCCGACCGTGTAGCGGGTCACGCCCTCGTGCTGGCCGAGCACCCGGCCGTCCAGATGCACGATGTCCCCCACCCCGGCCGCGTCCGGCCGAAGCCGGTCGATCAGGGTCGAGTACTTGCCCTCGGGCACGAAGCAGATGTCCTGGCTGTCGGGCTTGGTCGCCACGGGCAGGCCCAGTGCCTCCGCGGCCGCCCGCACAGCCGGCTTGGGCAGGTCGCCCAGGGGGAACCGCAGATAGGCCAGCTGCTCACGGGTGGTGGCGAACAGGAAGTAGCTCTGGTCCCGGGACGGATCGACGGCCCGGTGCAGTTCGGGACCGTGAGGTCCCTCCACCCGCCTGACATAGTGACCCGTGGCCATGGCCTCGGCCCCCAGGTCCCGGGCGACGTCCACCAGGTCGCGGAACTTGACGGTCTGGTTGCAGCGGATGCAGGGGATCGGCGTCTCGCCCCGCAGATAGGCGTCGGCGAACTCCTCGATCACCGCCTCGCGGAACCGGCTCTCGTAGTCCAGCACATAATGGGGGGCACCGATGGTCTCGGCAGCGGCGCGGGCGTCGCGGATATCCTGACCGGCACAGCAGGCCCCGGCCTTCTTCACCGCGGCCCCGTGGTCGTAGAGCTGCAGGGTGACGCCCACCACCTCGTAGCCCGCCTGCTTCAGCAGGGCTGCGGTGACGGTCGAGTCCACGCCACCGGACATGGCCGCGACAACACGGCTGCCGGGGGTCAGCCCGGTGGCGCGCGCGGCCGCCTCCCGGGCGGTGGTCAGGATAGGGTCGTCAAGGGCGTTCATGGGGCCCATGTAAGGCCTTGCCGTGGCCTTGGCGAGGGGGCGGGGGCGGCAAGACCCTGCAGTTGCCCCCTTTCACCGCGCTCCGATCCCGGCGATCATGGTCCGGTGTCCCCCCCGGAGGCCCCTGCCCATGCACCGCCGCACCCTTCTGGGAGGCCTGATCCTCGCCCCCTTCGCATCGGCAACCCTTGCCCAGACGCCACAGCCGGACCCCATCGGCTTCGTGCCGGATCCGGAACTGGTGGCGCGGGCCACGGCGCTGCTCGAGCGGCATCCCGCCATCGACACCCATGCCCACCCGGGGCGGACCTATGCCCGCAGCCTCATCACGGATCCGGCCGGGGCCGAGGCCGCCGCGTTCGAGGGCCGGGTGGTGGCGGACATGCGCGCCGGACGCCTGGCCGCCGCCAGCTTCGCCGCCGTGGCCGATGCCGCCGTGCTGCGCCCGACCGCAGCCGGGATGGGCGTGGGCCGGGACTTCCAGCCCGGCGAGGCCATGGCCGTCTATCGCCGACAGATCGCCGACCTGCACCGGGTGGCACAGGCCAACGGCCTGCCGATCATCAAGACCCCGGACGACCTTGACCGCTGCGTCGGTGGGGCCGCGCCCGGCATGATCATCACGGTGGAGGGCGGGGACTTCCTCTCCGGCGATCCGGCCGGTCTGCTGGCGGCACGGGACCGGGACGACGTGCGCATCATCACCCTTGTCCACTACAGGCCGAACGAGCTGGCCGACAACCAGACCTCCCCGCCCCGGTTCAACGGCCTGTCGCCCGAAGGCAAGGCCGTGGTGAGGGAGATGGCCCGGCTGGGCCTGGTGATCGACATGGCCCATGCCGCCGAGACCTCGGTGCATCAGGCCATGGAAGCCGTGGGCGGACCTCTGCTGTGCTCCCACACCCACATCAAGACCGCGGCCTATGACCATCCCCGGTTCATCACCGCGGAGACGGCCAGGGCCATCGCCGGCGCTGGCGGTGTTGTCGGGTCCTGGCCCTCCGGGTTCGGCGGGACCACCCTGAAGGATTTCGCGGACCGGATCTTCGCCCTGACCGATGCCATCGGCCCGGAGCACGTGGCGCTGGGGACGGACATGGACGGAAACTACCGCCCGACCCTGTCAAACT
>DAINBM010000396.1:0-2596 GCA_036732965.1 Caulobacteraceae bacterium
CGGGCGAGGGTACGAGATCGAATCATTTGGATGGCTCCCGTTCGTTCCCGCCTAGGGCGTCACATGTAAACGCGCGGTATGCGCGTCGCTTCGACCGCAAAGAAAAACCCCCGCCGGAACACCGGCGGGGGCTGTTCAGTCATCAAGGCCGGTCGGCACGGGTCAGTGGGCCACGTTCCGCCAGATCTGCCGATAGGACAGGTAGGTCATGAGGGTGAAGACCAGCAGGAACAGCATGACCGCAAGACCGGTCTGCTTGCGCTCCACCTGGTGCGGATCCGCAGCCCAGGCCAGGAAGGTCACCACGGCGTGGGCCTCGTTGGCGGCCGTGGACGGGGTCTTGTCGTCGAACTGGACCCGGTCGTCGACCACCTGCCGCGCCATGGAGATGAAGCCGCCTTCGGGCACCTTGTCCTTGGCACCCTTCCAGTAGGAGCCCATGTCCCCGGCCATGTAGGGGTTGTAGTACTTGCCGGCGGGCACGCTGAGGGCGGCGGGTGCGGCCTCATAGCCGAGCAGCAGGCTGTAGATATAGGCCGGGCCACCCTCCCGGGCGCGGGTGATCACCGAAAGGTCCGGCGGCAGCGCGCCGCCATTGGCCGCGCGGGCCGCGGCCTCATTGACGAAGGGCGCCTTGAAGCGGTCGGCGGCCGTGGCCGTGCGCTGGATCACGTCACCCGTGTCGGGGTCGATGTCCGGGACCTTGTACTGGGCGGCAATGGCCTTGGCGTAGGGGCTCTCCGCCGGGGACATGTTCGGGTGCTTGGGATCCCAGAACGGGCCGCCCGGCTGGGCCAGGTCGCGGTAGGACAGCAGGTTCATGGAGTGGCAGGCGGAGCAGACCTCCGCATACACCTTGAAGCCCCGCTGCAGTTCCGCCTGGTCGAAGCGACCGAACGGACCCTCGAAGGAGAAGCTGACCTCCAGCGGTTCCTTGGCGTTGGTCTTGGCCTGGGCGACGCCGGTGCCGAGGGCCGCAACCCCCAGCGCCAGGACCGCCACCGCAAGCGCGCGCAGACCGTTGAAACCGGAGCGCCCCAGAATGGAAGACGACATGGGGATCAGCCCTTCTTTTCCGGCGACGCCGTGGCGCCGCTCAACATGGCCGCGCCACCCTTGGGGAGCACGGGGGTCGAAATGGTCTCCGGCACGGGCAGGGTCTTTTCGAGGAGACCCAGGGCCGGGAGGACGACGAGGAAGTAGGCGAAGTAGTAGATCGCCAGGACGCGGGACAGCATCACCACCGTGAAGCCCGTGGCGTCGCCGGTGACGGCATCCTGACCGATCGGGATCACCACGTCATCCGGCAGCTTGCCCCCGCACCAGCCGAGACCGAGGGTCGCGGCGATGAACAGGAAGAAGAACCACCGCGCCGTCGGCCGATACCGCATGGACCGCACCTTGGAGGTGTCGAGCCAGGGCAGGGCGAACAGCATGGCGATGGCGCCGAACATGCCCAGCACGCCCAGCAGCTTGTCCGGCACGGCCCGCAGGATCGCGTAGAAGGGCAGGAAGTACCACTCCGGCACGATGTGCGAGGGCGTCGCCAGCGGGTTGGCCATCACCTGGTTGTCCGCATGGCCCAGGGCCTCCGGCGCGAAGAACACGAACCAGGAGAAGAGCAGCAGGAACACCAGGATCGCGAAGGCGTCCTTGACGGTGTAGTAGGGATGGAAGGGGACCGTGTCCTCCTTGGACTTCACGTCCACGCCCACCGGGTTGTTGTTGCCCGGAACGTGCAGCGCCCAGATGTGCAGGCCGACGACGCCAGCGATCATGAAGGGCAGCAGGAAGTGCAGGGAGAAGAAGCGGTTCAGCGTGGCATTGTCCACGGCGAAACCGCCCCACAGCCAGGTGGTGATCGCCGTGCCGACGCCCGGGATCACGTTGTCGAAGGCCGAGAACAGGTTGGTGATCACCACCGCGCCGTAATAGCTCATCTGACCCCAGGGCAGGACGTAGCCCATGAACGCCGTGGCCATCATCAGGAGGTAGATCACGCAGCCCAGCAGCCACAGGATTTCCCGGGGGGCCTTGTAGGAGCCGTAGTAGAGACCGCGGGCGATGTGCACATACACGGCCAGGAAGAACATCGAGGCGCCGTTGGCGTGGATGTACCGGATCATCCAGCCGTGGTTCACGTCGCGCATGATGTGCTCGACGCTGTTGAAGGCCAGCGCCCCGTTGGCGACATAGTGCATGGCCAGGACCACGCCGGTGACGATCTGGATGACCAGACACACCGCCAGGATCCCGCCGAAGGTCCACCAGTAGTTCAGGTTCTTCGGCGTGGGGAAGTCGATGGCCGTATCATAGGCCATGCGCACGATGGGAAGACGGACGTCGAGCCAACGCTCGAAGCCGGTCTTGGGTTCATATTTCGAATGTCCGCTCATGGGTCGTTCGCGCCTTAGCCGATCTTGACCTTGGTGGGTCCGGTGAATTCGTAGGAGGGCAGCTCGAGATTCCGCGGTGCCGGCCCTTTGCGGATGCGTCCGGCGGTGTCGTACACCGAACCGTGGCAGGGGCAGAACCAGCCGCCGTAGTCGCCGGTGCCGAAGTTCGGCACGCAGCCCAGATGGGTGCAGACGCCGAT
>DAINBM010000397.1:0-2569 GCA_036732965.1 Caulobacteraceae bacterium
CGGCTGATCAGGTGGCTGGCCACGGCTTGTGCGAGGCGGTCGAGGTCGTCGGTCATGGCAGCTCGCTCCCAGGTCGGCGCGAGTGTGGCACCGCATGTGCCGCAGGTCGACGCGTTGTTGCCCCATTTTCGGGCGACACAGGACCTGGGCGGGCGGCGGCGCGACGAAGAGGCTGGTGCCGCCCCGGGATGTTCCTATATTTCAGGTGCGCAACAGACGGCCCGGGGCAGATTCCCCCTCGGGAAGGGTAGGGAGACGGTCCTTTGAAAGGTCAGTTCGAACGCACGGCCCACGGCCTTTCCCGTTCAGGTGCCATCGCGGCGGTTCTGGCGGCCGCGCTCTGCCTCGTGGCCCCATCCGTGTCCCGTGCCGACACCGATCCCGCCGTGCAACGGATCCAGTCGCTGGATGACGGGCTGATCGCGGCCGCGCGGGCGCATGATCTCCGGACGTCCAGGGTTCGTCAGCTGCTGGAGCAGGCCTTCAATCTTCCGGTCATGGCCCAGTTCGCCGTGGGGGCCCCGTGGGCCACCCTGACGGCCAGTGAGCGTACCGGGGTGCTGGACGCGCTCGCCCGGTATACCGAGGCCCGCTACGCCTACGAGTTCCGGGACTTCGACACCCAGACCATCGTCATCGATCCCGTGGTGCAGACGCGCGGACTGGATCGGCTCGTGCGGGCGGAGGTTCGCACGCCGGGGGAGGCCCCCATGAAGATCGGCTACCGGCTGCGCGAATATGGCGAAAGCTGGAGGATCATCGACGTGATCTATAACGGTGTCAGCCAGCTGGCGACCCAGCGGGCGGACTTTGCCTCCGCCCTTCGTACCGGTGGCGCGGCGGCGCTGATCCACAGTCTCGATCAGTCCACGGCCAAGCTGAAATAGCGAGGTCTCAGCGGCGCCGGACGCTGGCCAGCAGGGCCGGCTGCAGGAACAGGGCCCCGACCAGGGTCCAGCCGAGCGTGATCAGCAGCAGCCGTCCGAGGCTCGCCGTGCCCGGGTGGGCCGAGAGTGCCAGGGCCAGGAAGGACGCCCCGGTTGTCAGGGCGCTGAACAGGATGGCATGGCTCAGACTGGCGCGGGCCTGCCGGTTGGACCCATCCCGCCAGGCCATCACCGAATAGATGTTGAACGAGACGCCGATGCCCAGCAGCAGGGGCAGGGCGATCAGGTTCTCCAGATTGATGGCCTGACCGGTCGCGGCGAGGGTCGCCAGGGTCAGCACGAGCGTGACCATCACCGGGGCCAGGGTCAGCAGCACGTCCGTTGCCCGGCGAAGGATCACGGCCAGCATCAGACCGATGGCCAGGGTGGAGAGAACGCCCGCCTCGATGAAGGCCCCCAGAATGGTCCGGCCCGCTTCCAGCACGGCCACCGGCGGACCCGAGACGTCGGGGGAAATGGCTCGCACGGCGCGGATGAATGTCCCCAGCCGGGCCGGGTCGGCGGGGTCGCCGGACGGGGCGATGTCCACGCGGGCCTCCCCGCGGGCGCTGACCCATTCGCGTTTGAGTTCGGGTGGCAGGGTGTCGAGGGTCACCGGCTCGGCGGTCAGGGTGGCGCGGACCTGGTCGAGGGCGGGGGGCAGGCTGGCGGTCAGGACTCGCGCGGCGCGGCTGCGCCCATCCACGGGCCCGGACGCCACGCGGCGGAAGCGCTCGGACAGGGTCCGGGCGATATCGGCGGCAGAGGTCTTGCGCGTCCCGGCCACGGCAGCCAGGCGCGCTGCAGCTCGGTTCATGGCCTGCTGGACCTCCGCATCCGTCGGCGGCGGGGCCACGTCGAAGGGCGACAGGGTGGTGTCGAGGATGAGGGCGGCGTCGCGGATGATGGCCAGCTTCGCCGCCTGGTCGGCCGGGATCAGGCTGTTCACCGTGTAGATCTGACCGATGGCGGGGCTCCGGCGCAGCCTCTGCGCCAGGTCCTCGGCCGCGGCGGGCGAGGGGGCCAGGGCCTGCAGCCGGTTGGGCGTCAGATCCCGGTTGTGGGTCAGCTCCAGAAAGGTCTTCACCGAGACGTCCCGGGTGCTGCGCAGGCTGATCGCGTCGAAGTCGAAGCGGAGCATCGGCAGCAGGACCAGTCCGGCGACGACCGCGATCCCGGCCCCGATCAGCAGGGGGCGCCGCCGGGTTTCGGCGATCTGGTAGAGGCGATCGAACCGGTTCAGATCGGATTCGCTGGACGCAGCCCCCGCATCCAGCAGCTTCAGCAGGGCGGGCAGGACCGTCAGGGCGAAGACCGCCCCGATCACCATGCCTATGCCCGCAATCAGGCCGAGCTCGGAGACGCCCTTGTATGGGGTTGGGAAGAAGGACAGGAAGCCGAACCCCGTGGCTGCCGCCGCCAGACCCACGCCGGGGCCCGCGACCCGGCCGGTGGCGGCCAGTGCCAGGTCATGGGGCTGGGTCTGGGCCTCGGACCGGTAGCGGACGGCGAACTGGATGGCGAAATCAATGCCCAGCCCCACGAACAGGGGCAGGAAGGCCACGGACACCAGGGTGAACCGCTCGAACACCGCAAGCCCCAGGCTCGCCGTGAGCGCAAGGCCTGTGAGCACGGTCACGGAA
>DAINBM010000398.1:0-2562 GCA_036732965.1 Caulobacteraceae bacterium
TGGCGATGGCCTGTGCCATCCCGCCCACGCGGCTGGTGGCAACATGGCTGGACAGAATCAGGGCGTGGGACACGGGATCAGCCTTTCATCGGCTTGGCATCAGACCCTGTTTCAGGGTCCGCGGAGGGCGAACGTTAACCGCCGTCGGCCCGCGGTTAATTTCGTATTAACCAAACTTAGGGCTTGCTGAACGAGTCGGCAGGGATTCGTCCACAGGCAATTCTCGCGCACTCTACATGTAGTGGCCAACGCGCGTTTACACCCAATGAGTGGGTCGGTAGCGTTAATCTGTAGAGACTGCGCCCGGACCATCCGGGTGAGGGGTTGTCAGGCGGATTTCGTCTGTAGGAGCGCGCGGGCATGACGTCGGCTGGGCCGTGGAGCGTGAAGGGTATCGATCCGAGGGCGCGGGAAATCGCCAAGGATCTCGCGCGCCGGTCGGGCATGACCCTGGGCGAGTGGCTCAACCAGATGATCACTGAAGGGGTCGAGGCGGTGGATCCCGTCCCGTCGTCGCGCGCCTCGGCCCTGTCCGGAGCCGCGCTGGCCGCCGGAGCCTCGCCCGTGCCCGGCATCACCGCCCAGCTGGTGGCCGCCGCCGCCGACCGGGGCCGCCGCGCCGCCGCCGAGGCCCTGGTGTCACCCCACGAGGCCAATCGCATCTCCGCGGCCCTCGACACCCTGACCGCGCGCCTCGAAGCCGTGGAGTCCCGATCCACGACCGCGATCAACCACGTCGACCGTGCCGTCCGCACGGCCCTGTCCCGGCTGGACACCGGCGAGCGGGACACGGGCGTGATGCTCGGCAAGGTCGAGACGGCCCTGAACATGATCCGCGCGGAACAGCGCCGGGCCGACGACCGGGTCGGCCGGCTGGAGCGGGACGGTGCGGGCCGGCTCGAGGTCCTGCGGTCGCTGGAGGCCGCGGTCTCGCGCCTGCAGGCACCGGATACCGACAAGATCGCCGACGTTGCCACCGCCCGGATGGCCCGGCGGCTGGTGGATGCCGAAGCCCGTACCCGGGCGTCGATGGATGAGCTGGCCGCCTCCCTTGCCGGCCTTGATCGCAGACTGGCGGAGACCGAGACCCGCGCCGAGCAGCAGGTCGCGGCACAGGGCCACACCGAACACCAGTTGCAGACCCTCGCCGCAGAGCTGAACGCCCAGGTCGACCGGGCCCGGGCGGAACTGACGGCACGCCTCACCGAAAGCCTGGCGGCGGCGGCCTCGTCCGATCGCCTCGAGACCCTGGAACTGGCCATCAATCAGCTGGCCGGGCAGGTGGACCAGACCGAGCAGGTCTCGGCCCAGGCCATCGACCGGATGGGTCGCGAGGTGATGAAGATCGCCGATGCCATCTCCGAGCGGGTCTCCACCGTGGAGAGCCGTGCGGCGGGCGTGACCGACCAGCTGACCCAGGAGGTCGGCAAGATCGTGGACGTGATGGACAAGCGTCTGCTGCGGACCGAGCAGACCCACACCGCGGCCCTGCACAAGCTGTCCTCCGACATCTCCAAGGTGGCCGAGCGCCTCACCGACCGGATTGCCCGGCACGAGGGCCTGACCGCCGAGGCCGTGGAAGGTCTGAAGGCCGAGATCGGCAGCCGGGCCGCGGCCCCGATCAGCCAGGAGCTGACCGACCGCATCCGCCAGAGCGAGGAGCGCACGGCGCGCCTGCTGGAGGAGGCCCAGGCCCGGTTCAATGCCCGCAGCGGCACGGTCGCGCCGGCCGAGCCGGTGGAGATGCCGGAGCCTGAGGCGGCGCTGTCCTCCGCTGCACCGGACGCAGGCCGGGAACCCGCCCTGGAGTGGCATACGGAGCCGGAGCCGGAGGCCGCACCCGCCCCCTCCGCAGCCCTGCACGACCCCTGGGACATCGATGGCGGCGATGACTTCGTCGCGCCGCCCTTCGGCAGCCTGGCCCACGGGGGGGACGCACCCCGCACCCAGGCCCTGTCCGATCCGTCGCCGTCCGTGCATGCGCCCCTGTCGTCACAGACGGACAGCGATCCGTTCGAGGCCCTGGAAGCCGCAGGCGCGGTGGACAACCTGAATGACGTGCGCCGCCGCCTCGTGCTCTTCGTGCTCCGCTTCGTGGCGCTGGTCATCAGCTTTGCAGGCACCATGTACGTCTTTGAGGTCCTCGGCGACCCGGGAGGCATCTCCGACTCCTTCGTCCACGCCGAGATGGGGGACATCAGCGTGTACCAGATGTGCTACTTCGTCTTCGTCACAGTCTCCACCGTCGGATACGGGGATTTCACCCCGAGAACGCTGCTGGGCCGCGCCTTCACGGTGCTCATCATTCTCTCCGGCGTCGCCTTCTTCAGCGTTGAGACCGCGGAGCTGCTGGCCATCAGCAGCAGCGAGGCATCTGGCAAGGGGCGATTCCACCCGAAGCGCAGACAGCAGGGACATGTGCTCGTGGCGGGCGGTGCACTCACTTCGGGCGGGCCGACCGGCACGCTGGCTGATTTTCTGCGCGAGCTGTGCATCCCCCGGCCGGGAGTGGTGCCTCCGGAGGTGGTGCTTCTATGCACAGGTGAGCCGAGCCAGCAGCTG
>DAINBM010000399.1:0-2562 GCA_036732965.1 Caulobacteraceae bacterium
CACTGCGCAGGAAGCTGCCGAGGCCGCCGCGCCCGCCGAAGACGCCGCCGCCGCCGCCGAAGCCCGGCTGGCCCTGGGGCGGATAGGGCTGCGGGTATTGCGAAGGCGGATACTGGGGCTGAGGGGGCTGGACCCAGGGATTGGCCCCTGTCGGAGGCACCGAGGTGGCGGTCGCCGCCGCCGCGCCGCCGAGGAAGCTGGCACTCGCCTGAGGCTGACCGGCCGCCTGGGCGCGCAGCTGGCTCAGCTCCGCCTGGGCCCGGTGCAGGGCCTCGTCGGCCATGATGGCGTGCTGGACCAGCACATAGGCGGCGTCGGGGCGCGCCCGCAGCGCATCATCGATCATCGCCGCCGCCTCGGCGTCCTTGAGACCGGCGGGGGTGTTGTTCAGATCGACAAGAAATCGGGTCAGAAGCTCGCGTTCCTGCGGTGTCATCGAAGCATCCGGTGGGGTCAGGTGTTGCGGGCGACGCCATCGTCGCCCACCCCCATATGGCGTGGCCGACCGCTCCCGGCGAGGGGGACGGCGCCCGGATGACGCACTTGTAATGCTTTTGCCGTGTCGGTCCTTCGGGCGGGTTTCCTCTCGCGGGCCGGACCCTTATAAGCGCGGGCAATGCGCAAGTTCCTGAACCTGATCACCAACATGGACGCTGCCGCCTGGCGATCGGTGGCGGTCAGCTTCGTGCTGTTCGGCGGCGTGGGACTGGTGTTCGTGTTCGGTGCCTCGCTGCTGGGCCTGAACGGGCCGCAGAATGTGGAGCGGTGGCTGAGCCTGGGTCTGCACGGGCCCGCCGCCCTGCCCGTGGCGGTGATCAGCTTCTCCGTT
The DNA here is from genome assembly GCA_036732965.1 of Caulobacteraceae bacterium. Lineage (GTDB taxonomy): Bacteria > Pseudomonadota > Alphaproteobacteria > Caulobacterales > Caulobacteraceae > CAIMFV01. The sequence goes on from DAINBM010000399.1 coordinate 830, forward strand.
CTGGCCTTCCTGGGCGCGCCGCAGTTCGTGCTGATCGCCGCCGCGGTGGTCGCCTTCGGGCCCTGGGCCGGGTTCCTCTACAGCTGGATCGGGACGGAGGTCTCGGCCCTGGTGGGTTTCTTCCTCGGTCGCCGGTTCGGGGCGGACATCCTGCGCCGCTATGCGGGTCAGGGCGTGCAGGACTTCATGGGCATGGTGGGGGAGAACGGCTTCCTGGCGAGCCTCATCGTGCGGCTGGTGCCCAGCGCCCCCTTCATCGTCGTCAACATGGCCGCCGGCGTCACGCCCATGCGGGTCTCGGCCTTCGCCCTCGGCACGGGGATCGGCATCCTGCCCAAGATCGCCCTCACCGCCTTTGCCGGCGGGGCGGTGGTGAAGGGGCTGAACGGCGGGGGCGGCTGGACAGGCCTCGCCCTGGCGGCCGCCCTGTGGATCGGCTCGGGCCTCGTGGCCCGCAGCTGGATGAAACGACGCGAACGCAAGGCGGCCAAAACCGCGCAACCCCCTGAAATCACTGGCTGAGACCAGGACCGGGCCCTGCGCCCGGGGGGGCGATCCCGTCAGTCCGACCGCCAGTCACATTGTCGCGATACGGGACACTGCGTCATTATCTCCTTGAATTTTTGCGCCTCGCAGTGCAAACGAACCCGTCCGACAGCCCCTCAGATCCTCCGAGTCGCGCACAGGCTGCGCCGACCGGTTGCCCGGGTCCGTCTGGCGACCCGCCTGACCTGTCAAACTGCCAAGACGACCCCTTCAAGCCCCCCTTTCCGCACTCCCCGTTCCCGCCCCGCCGTTCCCATCCCAAGCCAGTGCACCGTTTCGTCGCGCGTCTGCTCCTTGATCAAGGCCATTCATGCTCCAGTCCGTCTTCGGCGTCATTTCCAACGACATCGCCATCGACCTCGGCACCGCCAACACCCTCATCTACATGAAGGGCAAGGGCATCGTGCTGAATGAGCCGTCGGTTGTGGCCCTGCGCAATGTGGGCGGACGCAAGGTCGTCCACGCCGTGGGCATCGAGGCCAAGCAGATGCTGGGCCGCACCCCGGGCCACATGGAGGCCATCCGCCCCATGCGCGACGGGGTCATCGCCGACTTCGAGGTCGCCGAGGAAATGATCAAGCACTTCATCCGCAAGGTTCACAACCGCAAGGGCTTCGTGAACCCCAAGGTGATCGTGTGCGTGCCGTCGGGCGCCACCGCAGTGGAACGCCGGGCCATCAATGACAGCTGCCTGAACGCCTCCGCCCGCCGGGTCGGCCTGATCGACGAGCCCATGGCCGCGGCCATCGGCGCCGGTCTGCCGATCCACGAGCCCACCGGCTCCATGGTGGTGGACATCGGCGGCGGCACCACCGAGGTGGCGGTCCTGTCCCTGTCCGGCATCGTCTATTCCCGCTCCGTCCGCGTGGGCGGGGACAAGATGGACGAGGCGATCATCAGCTACATGCGCCGCCACCACAATCTGCTCATCGGCGAGACCACCGCCGAGCGGATCAAGAAGGAGATCGGCACCGCCCGTCCCCCGGTGGATGGCGACGGCCTGGCCATCGAGGTGAAGGGGCGCGACCTGATGCAGGGCGTGCCGCGGGAGGTCCGCATCTCCGAGAAGCAGGCCGCCGAGGCCCTGGCCGAACCGGTCAGCCAGATCGTGGAAGCCGTGAAGGTCGCCCTGGAAGCCACCCCGCCGGAACTGGCCGCCGACATCGCCGACAAGGGCATCATGCTCA
>DAINBM010000400.1:0-2559 GCA_036732965.1 Caulobacteraceae bacterium
CCTATACCGAACTGGCGGTCCGCGCCCTGCACGCAGCCTACGGACTGGACCAGCTCTAGGGGCTGCGCCTACCCTGCGGGGATGAGCCTCGCAGACCGCCTTCGACCCTGTGGCCCCGTGGCCGACCCGGCGCTTGCCGCCCGGGTGCTGGAAGGGGCCGTGCTCGAGGTCGTCCCCGACCCCGCGGTCCGCGCCGCCCTGGCGCCGATGGCCGGTGCCTCGCCCTATCTCGGCGGGATCATGCGGCGATCCCCCGACCTTCTCGCCGCGTTGCTTGCATCGGATCCGGACGCGCGTCTGGTCGACCTGCTGGCCCGCACCCGCGCGGCCGGCGCGCTCGACCTCGAGACGGCGCGGCCGGTGCTGAGGCGGCTGAAGACCGAGCTGCACCTGCTGACGGCCCTGTGTGATCTGGGCGGCGTATGGGCGCTGGAGAGGGTCACCGGCGCGCTCGCAGAGTTCGCGGACGCGGCGGTGGCGGCCGCTCTGGCGGTGGCGGCCGGTGTCGAGCGATCCCGGGGCCGGCTTGTCCCGTTCGCGGACGAGGACCGGGGACCGGTGCCGGGCCTCTTCTGCCTCGCACTGGGCAAGCACGGTGCCTTCGAGCTCAACTATTCCAGTGATATCGACGTTTCGGTCTTCTATGCGACCGAAGTCCTGCCGGTCGCTGATGGTGTGGAACCATCGAAGCTGGCCCTGCGGCTGACCCGGACCCTGGCGGATCTGCTGCAGCAGAGAACCGAGGACGGCTATGTCTTCCGCGTCGATCTGCGCCTGCGGCCGGACCCGTCTTCCACACCGGCGGCGATACCGGTCGCTGCGGCGCTGGACTATTACGAAAACGTCGGACAGAACTGGGAACGGGCGGCCATGATCAAGGCCCGGGTCTGTGCCGGAGACCGCCGGGCGGGGCGCGATTTCCTGGAGGCGCTGCAGCCCTTCATCTGGCGCCGCAGTCTCGACTTTGCGGCGATTGCCGACATCCATGCCATCAAGCGCCAGATCCACACCTACAAGGTGGATGAGCGCCTCTCCACGCCCGGTGCCAATCTGAAGCTCGGGCGTGGCGGCATCCGGGAGATCGAGTTCTTCGTCCAGACGCAGCAACTGATCCTGGGGGGGCGGGACCGGGCCCTGCGGTCTCCGCGGACGCTGGAGGCGCTGGCGGCCCTGCAGCGGGCGGGGCATGTGACGGCGGACTGTGCGGCCGAGCTGTCAGCGGCCTATCACGACCTGCGGGGCTGGGAGCACCGGGTGCAGATGCTCGACGATGAGCAGACCCACGTCCTGCCGGAGGATGACGGCGCACGGAAACGGGTCGCCGCCCTGTCCGGTTTCGCGACCCTTGCCGACTTCGACGACGGGGTGGCGCAGGTGTTGAGCCGGGTGAACCGCCGGTACGGGGACCTGTTCGCCGATGACGAACCCCTGTCATCGGCCTTCGGCAATCTGGTCTTCACGGGCGTCGACGACGATCCGGAAACCCTGAAGACCCTTGCGCGGATGGGCTTCCTGCAGCCGGGCCGCGTGTCGGGGACCATCCGGTCCTGGCATCACGGACGCATCGCCGCCACCCGGACGGAGCGGGGGCGGGCCCTGTTCACCCGGCTGGCCCCCCAGTTGCTGGAGGCTGCGCGTCTCACCGGTGCCCCCGACACCGCCTTCACCCGGTTTGCGGAGTTCTTTGCCGGTCTGGCGTCCGGCGTGCAGATCCAGTCCCTGTTCCTGGCCCAGCCGAAGCTGTTTCACCTGGTCGTCGGGGTTCTGGCCTATGCGCCGGAGCTGGCGCGGACGCTGGCCCGGCGCCCGGCCGCCCTCGACGCCATGCTCGATGAGGACTTCTTCTCACCCATCGACGCGGCCGAGGTGGCGGCCGCCGTGGCCGACGCGGTGGCCCGGACTCAGGGCTACGAGGCCGCCCTCGATGGGGCCCGGCGGGTGCATCGAGAGCAGGCCTTTCGGATCGGGGTCCAGGTCCTGTCGGGCATGGCGCGACCGGAGGAGGCCGGCGAGGCCTTTGCTGCCCTCGCCGATGCCTGCATAGCCGCCCTGGCCCCCGTTGCCCTGTCCGAGATCGAGCGGGTGGGCGGGAAGCTGCCGGGGGGAGAGGTCTGTGTCCTGGCCCTCGGGCGCGCGGGATCGCGGGAAATGACGGCCGGCTCCGATCTGGACCTGATGACCGTCTTCAGTGCGCCGCCCGAAGCCGCTTCGGAGATCCGCGGCTGGGCCGCCGACACCTGGTTCACCCGGTTCACCCAGCGGCTGGTGGCGGCCCTGTCCGCGCCCACGGCGGAGGGGGAGCTGTATGAAGTCGACATGCGGCTGCGCCCCTCCGGAACCTCGGGGCCGGTGGCCGTCAAGCTGCCGGCGTTCGAGGCCTATTACGCCAGCGATGCGGATACCTGGGAATTCCTGGTGCTGACCCGCGCCCGGGTGGTCTGGGCCAGTTCCCCGGCCTTCGCCGACCGCTGCCGGAACGCCGTCGCTGCCGCCCTTCGACGTCCACGCAAGGCGGCGCAGACCCGTCGCGATGTCGCCGACATGCGGGCCCTGATGCGA
>DAINBM010000401.1:0-2556 GCA_036732965.1 Caulobacteraceae bacterium
TGTAGGTGTGCGCCCCGTCGCCGCCGGTCCCGCAGGTGTCCACCACCTCGAAGGGGTGGGACAGCCCCGTCGCCGCCTCGCGCATGGCCCGGGCGCAGGCCGTGATCTCGTCGACGGTTTCTCCCCGGACGCGCAGGGCGGTGACGGCGGACGCGATCTGGGCTGGGGTCGGCTCCCCCCGGAGGCAGGCGGCGAAGAAGGCGTGGGTCTCCTCGGCGCTGAGCACCTCTCCCGCGGCGAGGCGGGCCAGGATCGGCTTGAAGGCGTTCGACACGGGTCCCGGGGCCTCTGGTTGTCAGGCGGCCGCGCGCTCTGCCACCGGCAGACCGGCGAGGCGCAGGAAGTTCGCGAGCAGCCTGTGTCCATGCTCGGTCGCATAGCTTTCCGGATGGAACTGGACCCCGTGGATCGGGCGCGTGCGATGGGCGAGGCCCATGATCTCGCCATCCTGCGTCCAGGCCGTGGCCTCGAGTTCGGCGGGCAGACTTTCGGGACGGACGGCCAGGCTGTGGTAGCGCGCCGCCGTGAAGGGATTGGGCAGCCCCTCGAACAGGCCGGTCCCGTTGTGGGTGACATGATCGGTCTTGCCATGCATCAGCGCCTTGGCCCGGACCACCTGACCGCCAAAGGCCTGGCCGATGGCCTGGTGCCCCAGACACACGCCGAGGATGGGCATGTGGAGCGGGGCGGCGGCGATCAGGTCGAGGCAGATCCCGGCCTCGTCGGGGGTGCAGGGACCGGGCGACAGCAGCAGTGCCTTGGGTTGCAGGGCCAGCGCGGCCTCTACGGACAGGGTGTCGTTTCGGCGGATGTCCATCTCGGCACCCAGCTCGGCCAGGTAATGGACGAGGTTGTAGGTGAAGCTGTCATAGTTATCGATCACGAGGATCATGGGACGCGCTCGACCAGGGTTTTCGCCGCGACGCCGGGGCGTCTTCGGCGGTGTTAGGGGCAAATCCTGTCACAGGCAATCGCTTTGAGGCCATGCCCGGGCTTGCCTTGGGCGGGCGGAATGGCCTTTGGTCGCCGGATGGGGCCGCAAAACGAATCTTCGGAACGGGGGCTGCGCGAAGGACCGCATGCCGTGCCGCGTCAGAGTGCTTCCGGCCGGACCGAAGCAGAGCCCGTGCGCCGGGGAAGCCTTGTGAGCCTTCTCGCCGCATCGGGTTTTGCGGCCGTCGCGGCGATGGTGCTGGCGGCCAGCATCATCTTCGGACTGCCGGGTACGGAGCACGCGGCAGGACGCGGGCAGGTGAGCGGCCGGGTGACCCTCACGGCACCCGCACTCCGGCGCTGACACCGTCCGCCGTCAGGCGAAGCGCCAGGCCTCCTCGGCAGCGCGGCGCAGGGCGTCAGACTTGTGCAGGGTTTCCTCGTACTCCGCGTCGGGATCGGAATCCGCCACCACCCCGCCGCCCGCCTGGACGTGCATGACCCCGTCCTTGAACAGGGCCGTGCGCAGGACGATGCAGGTGTCCACCGAGCCGTTGGCGGAGATGTAGCCGGCGGCACCTCCATAGCCGATGCCGCGCTTGACCGTTTCCAGCTCGTCGATGATCTGCATCGCCCGGACCTTGGGCGCACCGGACAGGGTCCCGGCGGGCAGGGCCGTCAGGATCACGTCGATCGGATCCACGTTCGGCGGCGCGTCCCCCTCCACGTTGGAGACGATGTGCATGACGTGGCTGTAGCGCTCGATGACGAAGGTCTCGGTCACCCGGACCCGCTTGCCCGTCAGCGGCAGGTTGGACCCCGGCGGCGGCATGACGGCGCGGCCCACATCATTGCGGCCGAGGTCCAGAAGCATCAGGTGCTCGGCGCGTTCCTTGGGATCGGCAAGCAGTTCCGCCTCGAGGGCCTGATCCTCCTCCGGCGTCTTGCCGCGGCGGCGGGTTCCGGCGATGGGGCGGATGCTGACCTTGCCGTCCCGCAACCGCACGAGGATCTCCGGGCTGGAGCCCGCGAGCTGGAAGCTGCCGAAGTTGAGATAATAGAGGAACGGGGACGGGTTGGTTCGGCGAAGGGAGCGGTAGAAGGCAAAGGGATCCCGGGGAAAGGGCGCCGAGAACCGGTGGCTGGGCACCACCTGGAAGATGTCGCCCGCCGCGATGTAGTCCTTGGCCTTGTCCACCATCCGGCCATAGCCCGACCGGCTGACCGGAGAGACCAGCGGTGCGGCCGACATGGCAGTCGGGTCGGTCGCGGACGAAAGCGGGGCCTTCAGGGCCAGGCGGACGCTGTCCAGTCGGGCCACGGCGGCGGCATAGGCGGCATCGGCAGGGGTCGCCGGATCCGGACGGACCGGGGTGCAGACGATGATCTCCTGGGCCACCGCGTCGAACACGGCCACGATCTGCGGCCGCATCATCACCGCATCGGGCAGGTCGAGAGGGTCGGGATTGGCCGGGCCGAGGGGTTCCACCAACCGGATCATGTCGTAACCCAGAACCCCGAACAGACCCGCCACCATGGGGGGAAGCGCCGGCGGCAGGGTGATCTTCGAGGCCTCGACCAGTCGGCGAAGGGACTGCAGAGGGCTGCCGGTCTCGGTCACCC
>DAINBM010000402.1:0-2555 GCA_036732965.1 Caulobacteraceae bacterium
CCCCAGCCAGAAGATCGTCTACCAGCTGATGCCGGTGGTGTTCACCGTGATGATGGCCCAGACCCCGTCCGGCCTGCTGATCTACTGGGCCTGGAGCGGGACCCTGACCATTGTCCAGCAGTATGTGATCATGCACCGGGCCGGGGTCGACAACCCCATCGACGGGGCGATTGCCCGCCTGACCGGCGGCCGCGGCCGGACCGTTCGCAAGGCCGCCTGACGGGCTCCGATTCCCGGTTCTGGCAAGTCAATTCCCGTGTGAGTTGCCGGTGCCGGATGGTCGCTTGACAATGGCTCTACGGGCCATGACAAGGGATTCAGGAAAATGGTTAACGTCACCGGGATGGGGTCTGACTTATGGCGGGGACCAGCTTAGATGACGACGGGATGGACGGCCGCCGGGGTCCCCTTGCTCCCATCTTCCGGACCCTCCTCATCGCGGTTGCCGTCATCGCCCTGGTCATCCTGCTGACGGCCATCTGCCTGCCCACCTCCTCCTCACCCACCGCCGGAACCGGCGGCTTCTGCCCGCGCCCCGCCCAGGCCTTCGTGGCGGTGCCGCAGTTCAACCAGCAGGCGGTCGAGGTGCATGCCCTGCGACGCCATGCCTTCCGCAACGACTTCTTCGCCCAGCTGGAGCTGGCCCGCCGCTACGAGGCGTCGCGGGTGAACGACAAGAAACTCGACGACCCCGTGGAGGCCGCCACCTGGTACGCCCTGGCCCTCGCCAACGCCTCCGGCTTCGAGCCGGTGGGAGGCTCCACCGGGGCCCGCGCCGGCGGCAATGGCCGCGCCGCCCAGCATTACGACGACTGCCGCGCCAATGAGCGCCGGGACGCCTATCGCCACCTCGACAGCCTGCTGGCCCGCATGTCCACCGAAGAACGGGACAAGGTGCGCCGCCGGGCCATCTATGTCCTCTCCACCGGCGGGGCCGAGGGCTTCCGGACCCTGGCCCGCCTCCACGACGCCGCCTATGGCCCCTATGGCGAGCCCGTGGACAATCGCGAGGCCCGCTGGTCCGTGGGCCGGGACGGCGCCGGCACGGCGGTGAACCTGTTCCAGCGCAATGACGTGGACGCCTATCTCTACAATTATCTCGCCGCCCAGACCGGTGATGTGGGGGCCTATGTGCTGCTGAAGGACTTCGGCCGTACCCTGCAGGAATACGAACGCGCGGCCCCGGATCGCGGCGGCTTTGCCAACATGGTGGAGTCCAAGGCCAACCGCTGGATCCCGCCCTACGAGTTCTACCCGCCGGAGGCCCCGGACACCGGCGTGCCCCTGTCGGACGAGAGCGAGCCCAATTCCGATCCCGCCGAGGCCGCCCTGCTGCGCATCAGTCGCCTGCCCTATGCGGAACTGAGCAACGCCCTGAGCTATCTGCGGCTGCTCGACCACCCTGTGACCCGGGACGCAGAGACCCCGACCTCGGCCATCGAATCCTTCCAGGCCATGCTGGGCCAGGAAAAGACCGGCGTGCTGTCGCCCCTGCAGAAGGTGCGCCTGATCCAGTACGCGGCGGTCAGCGGCTCGCCCAAGGCCCAGCTGGCCCTGGCGGTCATGTACTCCGAAGGCGTGGGTGTGGCGGTGGACTATGCCCGCGCCTACCACTGGTACGAGACGGCGGACAAGCAGGGCTCGCCCGAGGCCAAGTACGCCATGTCCACCTTCTTCTCCCTCGGGATGGAAGGGGTGGCCGATCAGGACAAGGCCAAGGCCGTGGCCTACCAGATCGACGCCGCCCTGTCCGGCTTCGGCCCGTCGGCGGATCGCCTGCAGGGTATACTCCAGCGTATGGGCCGTTCCCATGCGAAGGCGGAAAGGGACGCACAGTGAGCCGTTCGATCTCTCCCCATCCGGCGATCCCCGGCGTGATGCTGGCCGCCGCCGTGCTGGCCGCGCCCCTCCCCGGGAGCGGTCTCGCCCAGGCCCGGACGGAGGATCCCTCCACCGCCGCCCAGACCGACCAGATGCTGCGGCCGCATTTCGACTTCCTTGAACAGCGTCGTCGGGCGCGGGGTCCGGGCGGGCATCCGGCCCTGAAGCCGCCCAAGCTGGAAGACAGCGTGCTGGTGGACTGCGCACGGCGGGAGAGCCTTCAGCTCGCGCTCGACCACGTCCGTGACCACGGAGTGCTGAACGTCCGCGGAACCTGCGTGATGTCGAGCCCGCTGGTCCTCTATTTCCCGGTGAAGATCGTCGGCGAGGCCCAGTCGCCCTTCGAGGGTGTCCGTGGCGGCGAGGCCACCCTCGTCGGTCCGGCGGGGGCCCCCACGGTGGTGGTCGAGCCGGGGGTTCCCGACGTGACCCTGCAGGACCTGACCCTGAAGAGCGACCAGTCCGGCCGCAACAGCGGCATCATCCTGGGCGACCGGGCCGAACTGCGCCTGGGCCGCATCAAGATCGACTATATCGGCCAGAAGTCGGCCATCCAGGCCTCCACCGGCACGCTGATGATCGCCGACAGCGTGATCAACGCCATGAACTACGACCCGGCCATCGTCACGGACGGCACCCGCCTGTCGATCCTGCGCACCATCCTGCGCACCGGC
>DAINBM010000403.1:0-2548 GCA_036732965.1 Caulobacteraceae bacterium
TGCGGGCTGGCCAGGGTCGCGCCGAGGACGCACGCGGACGGGTGGCCCGCAACGAACGCGCCCTCGATCAGGCAAGGGCGGATCGCGCCGCCCTCGGCGAGGCCGTTCCGCCGGATGCAGCCCAGGCGACGGCCCGGCTGGCAGAGGCGGACGCGGCCCTGGCCGCCGCGCGGGCTGCGCTGGAATCGGCCGAAGCCGTCCGGGCCGACGCCCAGATGGCGGAAAGCGACGCCCGGGACGAGGCCCGGCAGGCCGATGACCAGCTGCGTCGCCTGAAGGCCGAGGCCCAGGCCCTGGCCGCCGTGACCCGCAGCCCGACCAAGGGTGGCCATCGCCCGGCGCTGGAGGATGTCACCCCCTCCCGCGGCTACGAAACGGCTCTGGCGGCCGCCCTCGGAGACGATCTCGAGGCCCCCCTGGATCCCGCCGCGCCCGCCTTCTGGGGCGGCGCCGACACCCGCGACGCGAAATGGCCGGACGGTGTCCAGCCCCTGGCCGCCCTGGTCGAGGCGCCCCCTGCCCTGGCGGCCCGCCTGTCACTGACCGGTCTGTGCGCCCAGCCGGACGGCGACCGACTGGCTCGCCAGCTGGAGCCCGGCATGCGGCTGGTGTCCGTGGAGGGCGATCTCTGGCGCTGGGATGGCTTCGTGGCCCGGGCCACCGCGGAAAAGCCCGCCGCCCGCCGCCTGGCCCAGCGGGCGCGTCTCGACGACCTGACCGCGCAGATCGACGCCCTCGTGCCCATGGCCGCTGCGGCGGCTGGTGCCCATCAGCGGGCTCAGGAGGCCGTCCGGGCCGCGGAGGCGGCGGTGCGCACAGCGCGGGCGGAACCGGTCCGCTTCGAGCGGGCCGTGGCCGAGGCCCGCGAGGCTGTGGAGCGGTTTGCCCGGGACGCCGCGCGCCGGGACGCCCGGGCCCAGTCCCTGGACGAGACCATCCACCGCTTCGCGACGGAGACAGAGGCCGCGCGGCAGGCGGCAACGACCGCGCAGGCCGAGGTCGAGACGCTGCAGGCTGCGGTGCTTGCCGCCCAGGCCGATGCCCCCGCGGGTCCCGGTGAAGCGACGGATGCCCCCCTGCTGGCCGCCCGCGCCGCCGCCACTGCGGCCCGTCAGGCCGATGCCGAGGCCCGGGCCGCGCTAGAGGCGGAACGCCGGGCCCGGGAAGGTCGCCAGCGCCGCCGGGATGGCCTCGCCCGAGATCTGGCGGACTGGACGCGACGGACCGACACCTCCCGGACCCGGACGGGGGAACTGGAGCGGGACCGGGAGCGAACGGAATCCACCCTCGCCAAGGCCATCGACCTGCCGGGCGAGATCGCCGCCCGCCGCCAGAGGCTGCTGGACGACTTCGTGCTGGCCGAGCAGCGCCGACGGGCTGCTGCCGATGCCCTCGCGGCGGCCGAAGCGGCCGCTACCGCGGCGGACCGGGCGGGCCGCGCGGCCGAGCAGCGTGTCGCCTCTGCCCGGGAGGCCCGCGCCGCCGCCGCCGCCCGGCAGGAGGCTGCGCATGAGCGTCTGGCCGCCGTGGCCGAGCAGGTGCGGGAGACGACAAGGCTCGAGCCCGCCGCCCTCGCCCAGCGCCTGGCGGAGGAGGCTGTGGCCGTGCCGGGGGATGCCGCCGGGGTCGAGCAATTGCTGCGCAACCTCGAACGGGACCGGGACGCCCTGGGGGCGGTGAACCTGCGGGCCGAGGAAGAGGCGGCCGAACACGCGTTGCGACTGGATGCCATGCGCTCCGAACGGACCGATCTGACCGCGGCCATCGCGCGCCTGCGCGGGGGTATCGAGGAGCTGAACGGCGAAGGGCGCGAACGCCTGCTGGCCGCCTTCCAGGTGATCAACGAGAGTTTCAAGGCCCTGTTCCAGACCCTGTTCGACGGCGGACAGGCGGAGCTGCAGCTGGTGGAATCCGATGACCCGCTGGAAGCCGGGCTTGAGATCTTCGCCTGCCCCCCCGGCAAGCGGATGGCGGCCATGAGCCTGATGAGCGGGGGCGAGCAGGCCCTGACCGCCACGGCCCTGATCTTTGCGGTATTCCTCGCCAATCCGTCCCCCATCTGCGTGCTGGACGAAGTGGATGCCCCCCTCGACGACGCCAATGTGGACCGGTTCTGCCGCATGCTGGACGAGATGCGGCGGCGGACGGAAACCCGCTTCATCGCCATCACCCACAATCCGGTGACCATGAGCCGGATGGACCGGTTGTTCGGCGTCACCATGCCGGAGCGGGGCGTCAGCCAGCTGGTGAGCGTCGATCTGCGGCAGGCGGAACTGCTCGCGGCACAATAAATCGCGCCCGAAGCAACCCCGGGGCCGCGTGCGGGCTGCCGTCAGCCTGCGTCGGCGGGATCGGCCACGAGGTCGCTGTCCGGATCGGCCCAGTTGACCACCTGGCGGATATATTTGCGGCGGCGATGGCGCAGGAACCAGCCCAGCGCCAGACCGACGGCCTCCACGATCATGGACGTCGCCGCGTCGATCTTCAGGATGAAGCAGATCGCCCCCGGGGCCATCAGCACGACGCTGAGCCCCCAGGCCATGATCCG
>DAINBM010000404.1:0-2546 GCA_036732965.1 Caulobacteraceae bacterium
GGGCATGGCCATAGGCGTCCACCAGCTGCTGGATCGACACGGCCTCGGAGAACTGCGTCTCGAAATCCGCGTGACCCTGCGCCACCACGGCCGCCACCTGGTCGGTTCGGCCTGCTGCCGTGCGCATCCGTTCGGCCAGCTGGTCCACCCGGTCGATCTCGAAGACGAAGCCGTTGCGATTGTCCGTCACATACTGCCGCGGCCCGTCGGCGGTGGACGCCACCAGCGGCCGGTGCATGAACCAGGCCTCGGCAATCACCGTGCCGAAGGGCTCATAGCAGCTGGGCAGGACGCAGACATCACAGGCCGCCAGCAGCGCCTTGCGGTCGGTCCGCCAGCCGAGGAAGCGCACCCGGTCATCGAGGCCCAGCCGCGTGCACAGGGCCTGATAGGTCGCCATGTCCGGCCCGTCTCCCGCCAGCCACAGATAGGCCCCCGGCAGCTGGACCAGCGCCTCCAGGACCGTGTCGATCCCCTTCTTCTGGTGCATGCGGGACAGGACCAGATAGACGGTCGCATCCTCCGGCGTGGCGAGGTCGGCGCGCTTCAGGGGCGCGGAGTCGGGCAGGGTGCCGAAGGTGTGGCCGACGAACACCCGGTTCGCCGGGAAGCCCTCGCGGATGGCGTGGTTGCGGATCTCCGGCGTGACCCCCACCAGGATGTCCGAGGTGCGGTAGTTCTTCATCTGGTAATAGCCGCCCAGCCAGCCGACCACCGGCTGGGGCAGGCCCGCGGGGATGAACGATCCGGCCCGCTGCATCCAGGCATGCACCACGTCGGGCCGGACGCGCTCGATCTCCCGTCGGATGCGTCCGGGCCCGCCCAGATGCCGGTCGAGGGACGAGAAGCCCATGGGGGTGAAGCCCACCTCCGCCCGGCGATAGACGTCGACGGCGAGGGGATGCGGGCGGCCGATCACGTGCTGCGACACGCCCCGCTGGGCCAGGGCGCGGATGGCGTCCTGGGAAAAGGTCTCCGCGCCCCCGGTGGCGGCACCCGCGATCACATGCAGAATTCTCATGGGGTGCTTCTTAACAGGCCCGCCGCGGCGGGGCGAGGCCCTGACCGGTGGACCCGGGTTCCGTCAGTTCCGGGCCCCGTCAGTTCCGGGCCCCGTCAGTTTCAGGCCCCGTCAGTTCCGCGCCGACAGCCAGGCCCGCGCCTGCCGGTCCACCAGGGCCGTCAGGTCTCCCTCCACCACGTTCATGTCCACCATGTGCAGACCCCAGCTCTTCAGCACGGCGGGACCGATCATGATGTCGCCTTTGAAATTGCGGGCCCGGCTGCCGGTCTCCGGCGGGGTCAGGGTGATCTTCAGATAGTGCGCTCCGTCCGTGACCGCGCACTCTCCGTGGACCAGTCCCGGCAGGCTGACGAAGGTGGTGGGCAGGCGCAGCCCCTTGCCCGTCCAGTCCGGCGGGCCGCGGGTGACCCCACCGCTGTTTCCACCCGCCGGGAACAGGGCGTTCAAGGGCGCGTCGCCGCCGGACAGGGCGGCGGGATTGACACAGGCGACCTCCCGCTCCGGGTCGGCGGCGCGGCCGAAGCGGCTGTCCGCCGGCGGGGGGATCTCGGCCCGGAAGGTGTTCCAGGCAATGACGCAGCCCGTCTGGGTCGGTGCGCGGCACAGCGGCATGGACTTGAAATCCCCGCCCACGTCCTTGCCCCTGGCCACGGTCACCTGCCCACCGGCCAGGATGGCGGAGATGATCCGGCCCTGGATCGGTCGACCGTCGATCTCCTCCCGGATCAGCCGGGTCAGATGGCCGGTCCCCTGGCTGTGACCGATCAGCACCACCCCGCGGCCATGGTTGTCACGGGCCAGATAGTCGCGCCAGGCATCGCGGACGTCCTGATAGGCCCGTTCCCGGTCGCCGGGATTGTGCTGTCCGGCCATGGCGGCCCGCAGGGCCGACAGGGTCACCTGCCGGTACATGGGGGCGAAGGTCCGGCACAGGGCGCCGAAGCGGGCAAACTGCTGGGTCACCACGTTGCGCTCCGAGGCGGTGACCTGCATGTCGGAATTGGGGGTCAGCTGCGCCGACACGGTGGGATAGACATAGAAGCAGTCATAGAGGGGCTTGGCCGCCGCCACGAACGGCTCGGTCCGGGTCGCCCCGTCCGGCGCCACGACGGTGGTGGCGAGATCCACGGTGGTGCAGGCGTCCAGCCGACCGGGACGGCACAGCCAGGTGTCCTCACGGGCATAGTCGTTGGGCAGGGCCGGGGCCGCGGCGGGAGCCGGTGCCGGTGCGGGTGCCGCCGGGGTCTGGGCCCCGGCCTGTGCGGCGGTCAGGAGCAGCAGACCGGCCGTGATCGGCACGGTCACCGCTTTGAGGAAAGGCGTCATTCCGATGTCATCCCGCTGGCTGCGCAAGGCGTTGTCCGCCCCGCTGTCGGGACGGAGCTTAGGTCGGTCGAAGGTGTGACGTCCAGCGGCTTGAGGTCTGTGCACTTTGCGGCTATATCGCCCCCTCTCGCGCGAAACGGTGCGCGGTTGGGTAGCTCAGATGGTTAGAGCGGTGGATTCATAACCCACAGGTCGG
>DAINBM010000405.1:0-2540 GCA_036732965.1 Caulobacteraceae bacterium
CTTCCCCGGGACGTTCCAGGCCGATCAGGGTCTGACCCCCGTCGGGGCGGTCCTCGTAGACGCCGGTCCAGCCGAAGCGCATCAGGCCGGTGAGCAGGGCGTGGATGCCGGTTTCACCCTCGTAGGGGATCGGGGCGTGGGAGCCCTTGTAATAGCCGAACTTCTCGTGCTCGGCGCCCACGCGCCAGGCCTCGCGGGGCTTGCAGCCCTTGGCCATGGCGCCGACAAGGTCTTCCATGGTCAGGGGCGCGTCGTTCTTCGTTGAGTCCGCCAAGACTGAATTCCCTCACCCCGTCGAGCCGCCGTTTGCCGACCGGTCTCACCGCCATGGACAGCGGTCTCGCCACATAAGCTGCTATTCGACCGGGCTCAAGAGCGCGGCCAGTCGCCGCACCGGACCTGCCAGAGGCTCAATGCGGCCACGACCGCGGTTTCCGCCCGCAGGATACGCGGACCCAGCGACATCGCCGTGACCGCGGGGTGGGCCCGCAGCCGGGCGGTCTCGGCGGGATCGAAGCCGCCCTCCGGCCCGATCAGCACCGCGCCGGACCCTGGACCGGACCCGGCTCCGGCGTCCAGCATCGCACCCGACGGGGCAAGGGATTGCGATCCGTCGGACAGGACCTCGCCCGCCCGGCCCAGGGTCTCGTCGCAGAAGCTCAAGGGGCGATCGGCGGGCCAGGTGTCCAGCACCCGCTCGAGCGGCTGCGGAGGCACGATCTCTGGCACATCCAGACGCTCGCACTGCTCCGCCGCCTCGGTGGCGATGGCCTGGAGGCGGGACACATTGGTGTGATCCGAATTGGTCCGGCGGGTGGTGACGAGGCGGATGCGCCGCACGCCGAGCTCCGTGGCCTTCTCCACCGCCCATTCCAGCGGCGTGCGCTTGATGAGGGCCAGCACCAGCTCCAGGTCCGGGGACGCCAGCTGGGCCCGGGTCGCGCCGGTGACGGTGAGCACGCTGTCCCGCTTGCCCACGGCGGACAGCTCCGCCCGCCATTCCCCGTCCCTGCCGTTGAACAGCCGCACGGCATCGCCGACGCCCAGGCGCATGACGCCGGTGAGGTAGCGGTGCTGCTCCACCGATGCGGCGACCGTCCGTCCGGTCCCCAGGGGCTGGGACACGTGAAGCCGGATCATCGGCCTAGTGGCTCTCGCGGGGCACGGCAGCCCCCCGGCGACCGACGAGGAAGTCGAGGTCCGCCCCCTGATCCGCCTGCAACACGTGGGAGACATAGAGGGACTGGTAGCCGCCCGTCATGGCCGGTTGCGGGGCTGTCCAGTCGGCCCGGCGCCGGGCCAGTTCCGCGTCGCTGACATCCAGGTGCAGGCGACGGCCCGCCACATCCAGCGTGATCATGTCCCCGTCCCGGACCAGGGCCAGCGGACCGCCCAGCGCAGCCTCCGGCGCCACGTGCAGCACCGCCGCCCCATAGGCCGTGCCGCTCATCCGCGCGTCGGACACCCGGACCATGTCCCGCACCCCCTGCGCCAGCAGCTTCTTGGGAATGGGCATGTTGCCCACCTCCGGCATGCCGGGATAGCCGCGGGGGCCGCAGTTCTTCAGCACCAGCACCGTGTCCGGGGTCACCGGCAGGTCGGGATCGTCCACCCGGGCATGGAAGTCCTCGATGGATTCGAAGCACAGGGCGGGGCCCCGGTGCTGGGTGAGGGCCGGCGTCGCCGCCGACGGCTTGATCACCGCCCCCTGCGGCGCGAGGTTGCCGCGCAGCACCGCCAGCCCCCCCTGCGGGGTCAGGGGATTGTCCAGGGGGCGGATCACCTCCCGGTTCCAGCAGACGGCGTCCTTGACGTTCTCGCCCACGGTGCGGCCGGTGACGGTCAGGGCGTGGGTGTTCAGCCGGTCCCCCAGCTCCTTCATCACCGCGGGCACGCCGCCGGCATAGCAGAAGTCCTCCATCAGGAACCGGCCCGACGGCATCAGGTCGACGATGCAGGGCAGGTCGCGGCCCAGCCGGTCCCAGTCGTCCAGGGTGAAGGGGGTCTCGATCCGCCCGGCAATGGCCAGCAGGTGCACCACGGCATTGGTGGAGCCGCCCACGGCCCCGATCACCTTCACCGCATTCTCGAAGGCCTCCCGGGTGAGGATCTTCGACGGCGTCAGGTCCTCGTGCACCATCTCCACGATGCGGCGGCCGGACATCTGGGCCAGCGTCGCCCGGCGGGCGTCGGCCCCGGGCAGGGCGGCATTGCCGGGCAGGGTCAGGCCCAGCGCCTCCACCATCGTCGCCATGGTCGAGGCGGTGCCCATGGTGTTGCAGTGGCCGGCGGAGCGGCTGTTGCCCGCCTCCGCATCCAGGAAGTCCGACAGGGGCAGGGTCCCGGCGCGGACCTCCTCCGACAGCCGCCAGACGTCCGTGCCGGAGCCCAGGGTCCTGCCCTGGAAGCGCCCGTTCAGCATCGGCCCGCCGGAGACGACGATGGCCGGCAGGTCGCAGCTCGCGGCGCCCATGACCAGGGCCGGGGTGGTCTTGTCACAGCCCGCCAGCAGGACCACCCCGTCGATGGGATTGGCGCGG
>DAINBM010000406.1:0-2537 GCA_036732965.1 Caulobacteraceae bacterium
GAAGCTGCCGAAGCTTTCCCAGTAGAGCCGCCCCGACGAGGCACCGGTGGCCGGAAGCCAGTAGAGCATGATGTTGTCGAGGATCTCGTCGTGCGTCAGCACGTCCTCCGGCTGACCAGAATTGTCGGTCCAGCCCCACATCTTCTCGTAGATCCACGCGGCCTGGCCTGCGGGGGAATCCGTCAGGCCGTAGCCCAGGGTCTGGGGCCGGGTGGCCTGCTGCTTGGAATAGCCCGCTTCCTTGTCCTGATAGTGTTTCAGGGCCCCCAGGGCGCCCTGCTCGAACTCGGTCAGGTCGGCGAGGTCGTCGGGGCCCGGATAGACCAGCGGCATGTTCACATGGATGGCGGCACAAGGCGCGGGATGGATCACGCCGATGGTGGTAGTCACCGCCGAGCCCCAGTCGCCCCCTTGTGCGACCCAGCGATCATATCCGAGACGGGCCATCAGCTCGATCCAGGCCATGGCGATCCGCGGCACGCCCCAGCCCGTCGCGGTCGGCTTGTCGGAAAATCCGAAGCCGGGAAGCGATGGGGCCACCACGTGGAAGGCATCCTCCGCCCGGCCGCCATGGGCCACCGGATCGGTCAGGGGGCCGATGACCTTCATGAATTCGGCCACCGATCCCGGCCAGCCATGGGTCAGCAGCAGCGGCATGGCGTTGGCATGAGGCGAGCGGACATGCAGGAAGTGGATGCCCAGCCCGTCGATCTCCGTCCGGAACTGGCCCAGCGCGTTCAGTCGGGCCTCGAACCGACGCCAGTCATAACCCCGGCGCCAGTACTCGCAGAGCGCCTGGACCTTCGCCAGCGGCGCCCCCTGCGACCAGTCGTCCACGGTCTCCTTCTCCGGCCAGCGGGTCAGGTCCAGACGATGATGGAGATCGTCGATCCGGGACTGGGGGATGTTCAGGACAAAGGGTGTGACGGCGTCGCTCATGCGTGGGGTCCCCGTGCGCGCAGGCCGCAGCCTGCCAATGGGTGACACAGTGACACGGCAACCCAAGGGCAAGGCAACGCCTTTTCGTCGGCGGTGACGGCTTCAGGCCGGAACGGACGCGGCCTCCACCACCCGGACCATGTCTGCGATGATGCCGGTCAGGTCGAAATCCTTGGGCGTGTAGACCGCCGCGACGCCCATGGCCGTGAGACGGGCCGCGTCCTCCGGGGGAATGATGCCCCCGACGATCAGGGGGATGTCGCCGATCCCCTGAGCCTTCATGGTCTCCAACACGTCGCTCACCAGGGCCATGTGCGAGCCGGACAGGATCGACAGCCCCACCAGATGGACGCCCTCCTCCACCGCCGCATTGACGATCTGGGCCGGGGTCAGGCGGATGCCCTCATAGACCACCTCGAAGCCGCAGTCCCGGGCGCGGACGGCGATCTGTTCCGCACCGTTGGAATGGCCGTCGAGGCCGGGCTTGCCCACGAGCAGTTTCAGCCGCCGGCCGAACCGGGCGGAGACGCGCTCCACCTCGGCCCGCACGGCCTCGATCGCCGCCACGGCGTCGGCCCCGGCGGGGGACCGCGCCCCCTCACCCACCCACGTCGGTGCGCGATATTCGCCGAACACCTGGCGCAGGGTCTCGGCCCATTCGCCGGTGGTGACGCCGGCCCGGGCGCAGAGGATGGAGGGCGGCATGATGTTGTCCGAGCCCGCAGCCGCGGCCCGCAGTGCGGCCAGGGCCGAGGCCACGGCCGCCGGGTCCCGCTGGGCGCGCCAGGCCTGCAAGCGGGCAATGGCATCGGCCTCCACGGAGGGGTCCACCCGCTGGATGGCCCCGTCACCCGCGGTCAGGGGCGAGGCTTCGGTGGTCGTGTAGCGGTTCACGCCCACCACCGTCATGTCGCCGCTCTCGATGGCCTGGAGACGGGTGGTGTTGCTCTCCACCAGCCGGGCCTTCATGTAGCCGGACTCCACCGCGGCCACGGCGCCCCCCATGGCGTCGATGGCGGCCAGCTCCGCCCGGGCGGCGGTTTTCAGGGCATCCACCTTGGCCGCCACCACCGGCGAGCCATCGAACAGGTCCTCGTACTCCAGCAGGTCAGTCTCGAGAGCCAGGATCTGCTGCATGCGCAGGGACCACTGCTGGTCCCACGGGCGCGGCAGACCCAGGGCCTCGTTCCAGGCCGGCAGCTGCACGGCCCGGGCGCGGGCGGACTTGGAGAGGGTCACGGCCAGCATCTCGATCAGGATGCGGTAGACGTTGTTCTCCGGCTGCTGCTCCGTCAGGCCCAGCGAATTCACCTGCACCCCATAGCGGAACCGCCGCTGGGTGGGCTCGGTGACGCCATAGCGCTGCTCCAGGATTTCGTCCCAGAGCTCTGTAAAGGCGCGCATCTTGCACATTTCGGTGACGAACCGGATGCCCGCATTGACGAAGAAGGAGATCCGCGAGGCGATCTTGCCGAACGCCGCCGCATGCTCCGGCGCGGCGGCACGCACCGCGTCCAGAACGGCCACGGCCGTGGCCAGGGCAAAGGCCAGTTCCTGCTCCGGCGTCGCCCCCGCCTCCTGCAGGTGGTAGGAGCAGA
>DAINBM010000407.1:0-2514 GCA_036732965.1 Caulobacteraceae bacterium
TACAATAGTCGTCATGGTGAGGAGCGCGGGACACGCGCGTCTCGAACCACGCACCCCCGGCACAGCGTCCTTCGAGACGGGCTACGCCCTCCTCAGGATGACGAAGGTTCTATCACAGTCGTCATGGTGAGGAGCGCGAGACACGCGCGTCTCGAACCACGCACCCCCGGCACAGCGTCCTTCGAGACGGGCTACGCCCTCCTCAGGATGACGAAGGTTCTACAATAGTCGTCATGGTGAGGAGCGCGGGACACGCGCGTCTCGAACCACGCACCACGGGACCTGCGTCCTTCGAGACCCGCGTCTGTGCGGCTCCGGTCAGTCCGCCGCCGACTTCCGCCAGACGATCTTCCCCCGGAACAGGGTGATCTCGCAGGTCATGTCCCGCACCGCCTCCGGAGCGGCAGTGGCCGGGTCCACGGGCCACACCGCGATGTCGGCGGACTTGCCCACCTCCAGGGTGCCGGTGCGGGTCTCCGCCCCGATCTGGCGGGCCGCCCAGGTCGTGTAGGACTTGAGCGCCGTGCGCCCGTCCACGGTCTCGGAGATCCCGAACGGTGTCGCCCCCCAGGTGCCCTTCAGGGTCTGGCGCACCCGGGAGGCCCACAGGCCGTAGCGCGCCGGAAAGGGGGTCACCGGGGCGTCCGAGCCCCCGGCCCAGATGACCCCGTTCTCCAGATAGGTGCGGAACGGGTTCAGACGCTCGCTGCGCGTGGGGCCCAGATTGGCGGCGTAGATGTCCCCCAGCCACCAGGCAAAGCCCGCCTGGCTCTCCGGATAGCCCGCATCATAGGTCTTCTGGAGCCAGGCCATCCGGGTGATGGCGTGGTCGGTGGGCGTGTTGGCGTGGATGATCGACAGGCGCAGGCCCCGGGTGGGCATGGCCTTCAGGGCGTCGGCATAGCTGTCCACCACCCAGTCGATGGCCCGGTCGCCGATGGCATGGGTGCCGATGCCGATGCGGGCGTCCACCAGGAGCCGCACCTGGGCCCGATAGGTGTCCGGATCGATCTGGGGATAGCCGGAATTCCCCGCGGCGACCTCCGTCCGGCGACGGTTCCAGTCCTGATACATCCAGGCGGTGGGGGCCGCACCGCTGCCGTCCATGAACAGCTTCACGCCGCAGACCTTCAGGGGGGTGTCCGGCAGGTTTGCCAGCACGCTCTCTGCCAGCCGGACCCGGGCGATGGTCTCGCGGACGGAGTCGAGGGAGGTTCCGCCCTGGAACAGGACGCAGGCATTGATCGCGAGGTGCCCGGCCCGGGCCGTCGCCAGATAGGCGGACCAGTCCTGGGGCGACAGGCTGGGATCCTTGAAGCCGGTCATGCCCTCCCGGTGCAGGGCCGCGACCATGTGCGTCAGGGCCTCGACCTTCTGGGCCTCGGTGAAGGGCGGGATCAGGTTCCGGACGAGATCCTGGGCGGTTTCCTTCAGCACGCCTGCGGGGGCGCCGTCGGCCAACCGCTCGATGGTGCCGGCGGGTGGGTCCTGTGGGGTCCTGCCGATCCCGGCGAGCTTCAGGGCGGTGGAATTGGCGACGCCGTAGTGGCCGGTGGTGTTCTCCAGCCAGACGGGATTCCGGGGGCTGACGGCGTCCAGCTCGGCAGCGGTGGGATAGCGGCCCTCGGCCAGCTTGCCCTCGTCCCAGCCGGCGCCGACGATCCATTCACCCGGCTTGCTCGTGGCGACGCGGGCCTGCACCGCGGTCACCAGTTCGGCGATCCGGGCGACCCCGTCGAGGCGGATGTGGAACAGCTCATCCTCGCCGGTCTCGAGGACATGGGCGTGGGTGTCGATCAGCCCGGGCGTGGCCGTGCGCCCGCGCAGGTCGATGATGCGGGTCGTCTCCCCCACCAGGGGCGTGACCTGGGCGTCACTGCCGATGCGCAGGATGCGCCCGTCCTTCACGGCCAGGGCCTGGGCCACATGGCCGTGGGGGTCCAGGGTCTCTATCCGGCCGTTCAGCAGGACGAGATCGGCGACGATCGCGGGGCGGCCGATGCGGGTATGGAGCAGGTCGGCCGCGGCTCCGCTCGCGCCCGCCGCCAGCAGGACGAGCCCGGCGACCGCTGCGCCCATCGCCTGTCCGGATCGTCCGCCGCGCCAACCGTGCCCCATTCCAGCCCCCCGTGAGTTCGGAGGCCAAGGGTTGGGCACGGCGCGGCGCGGCGTCAAGCGATCAGTAGCGGTAGTGGTCCGGCTTGAACGGCCCGGTGGTGGGCACGCCGATATAGTCGGCCTGGTCCTTGCGCAGCACGGTCAGCTGGGCACCCAGCTTCTCCAGGTGCAGCATGGCAACCTTCTCGTCGAGATGCTTGGGCAGGGTGTAGACCTGACGGTCATAGGCCTTGTTGTTGGTCCACAGCTCGATCTGGGCCAGGGTCTGGTTGGTGAAGGAGGCGCTCATCACGAAGCTGGGGTGGCCCGTGGCATTGCCCAGGTTCACCAGCCGGCCTTCGGACAGGATGATCAGCTTCTTGCCGTCCGGGAATTCCACATGGTGGACCTGCGGCT
>DAINBM010000408.1:0-2508 GCA_036732965.1 Caulobacteraceae bacterium
CCGGCCCGCCTGCGTCCGGCCTCGGCTTGCGGGGACGCTTCACGCGCCCTTCGCCGTCTTGGTCGCCGGCTGCTTGGCCGCCGCTGTCTTGGCGGATGGCTTCTTGACCGCTGGCTTCTTGGCGGCGGCGGTCTTGGTCGCCGCCGCCTTGGCCGGCTTCGCGGCCGCCTTCTTCACCGGTTTCTTGCCACCGCCCTTGGCCGCCCGTTCCGCCAGCAGGCTGACGGCCTCGTCCAGGGTGATGTCCGCGGGCTCCTTGCCCTTGGGGACATTGGCATTGATGCCGTCACAGGCGATGTAGGGGCCGAAGCGGCCCGACAGGACCTTGATCACCGTCCCCGTGGTCGGGTGCGGGCCCAGCTCCTTCAGGGCCGTGGCCTGGCCCCGCTGCGGGCGTCCGCCGCCGGCGCGCTTTTCCGCCAGCAGGGTGACCGCACGGTTGAGGCCCACCTCGAAGATGTCCTCGAAGCTGTCCAGGCTGGCATAGGTGCCGCTGTGCAGCACATAGGGGCCGTAGCGGCCGAGACCCGCCGTGATGGGGGCACCGTCATCCGGGTGCGCGCCGACCTCCCGGGGCAGGGACAACAGCCTGAGGGCCCCCTCGAGGTCCACCGACGCCGGTGTCCAGCCCTTGGGCAGGCTGGAGCGCTTGGGCTTGTCCTCCGTCGCGACCTCCACATAGGGACCGAAGCGGCCGATCTTCAGCCAGACCGGCTTGTCGCTCGCCGGGTCGACGCCCAGCTCCCGGTCGCCATTGTCCGCGCCGCCGTCGGGTGAGGCACCGTCCTGGAGCTGCCGGGTAAAGCTGCAGGCCTCCCGGTTGTTGCAGCCCACGAAGGCCCCGAACTTGCCCAGCTTGATGCTCAGCTCGCCGATGCCGCAGCGGGGGCAGATGCGCGGGTTCTTGCCGTCGCCGAGGTCCGGGAAGACCCAAGGGCCCAGATCCTCGTTCAGCATGTCGATGACCGTGCCGACGCGCTCCTTGCTGACCTCTCCGATCTGGTGGTCGAAGTCCTTCCAGAACTCCCGCATCAGGACCTTCCAGTCGAGCTCCCCGGCCGAGACCAGGTCGAGCTTTCCTTCCAGTTCGGCGGTGAAGTCGTACTCGATGTAGCGCTTGAAGAAGTGAGACAGGAAGGCGGTCAGCAACCGGCCCTTGT
Organism: Caulobacteraceae bacterium; assembly: GCA_036732965.1. Lineage (GTDB taxonomy): Bacteria > Pseudomonadota > Alphaproteobacteria > Caulobacterales > Caulobacteraceae > CAIMFV01. Next base: position 1,161 of record DAINBM010000408.1, read on the forward strand.
CGTCGGGAATGAACCGGTTCTTGTCCATGTTCACATAGCCGCGATCCCGCAGCACGGTGATGATGGAGGCGTAGGTGGAGGGGCGGCCGATGCCCAGCTCCTCCATCTTCTTCACCAGGCTCGCCTCGCTGTAGCGGGGCGGCGGTTCGGTGTGGTGCTGGTCCGCCCGGGCCTCGGCCACGGTGGCGGTCGCGCCTTCGCTGACCGCGGGCAGACGGCCGCCGTCCTCGTCACCGGTGGTGTCGTCGAAGCCTTCCTCGTAGACCCGCAGATAGCCGTCGAACTTCACCACCTGGCCGGAGGCCCGCAAGCCGGTGCGGTCATCGGCGGTAGTCAGGTCGATGGTGGTGCGTTCCACCCGGGCGGCCTCCATCTGGCTGGCGGCCATGCGCTTCCAGATCAGCTCGTAGAGCCGGGCGAGGTCACCCTCGAGGCGCAGGCTCTCCGGCCGACGGGCCAGGCTGGTAGGGCGGATCGCCTCGTGGGCCTCCTGGGCGTTCTTGGCCTTGTTGGCATAGTAGCGGGGCTTTTCCGGCACATAGGCCTGGCCGTACTGGTCGGCTATGACGCTGCGGGCCTCCTCGATGGCCTCGGGCGCGGTCTGGACCCCGTCGGTCCGCATGTAGGTGATCAGGCCGCCATTGTCGTCGATGCCCTCGTACAGCTTCTGCGCCGCCTGCATGGTGCGCTGGGCGGCGAAGCCCAGCTTCCGCGCGGCTTCCTGCTGCAGGGTGGAGGTGGTGAAGGGCGGGGGCGGCGTGCGCTTGCCGGGCTTGGTCTCCACCGCCGTGATGGTGAAGCGTCCGGCTTCAACGGCCTGCCGGGCGGCCATGGCGACGGCCTCATTGGGCAGGTCGAATTTTTCGAGCCGCTTGCCCTCGTGCTTCACGAGCCGGGCCACGAAGGGGGCGGATCCGGCGGACACATCCGCTTCCACCGTCCAGTATTCCCGGGCGACGAAGGCCTCGATCTCCTGTTCGCGCTCCACGATCAGCCGCAGGGCGACGGACTGCACCCGACCGGCGGAGCGGGCTCCGGGGAGCTTGCGCCACAGCACCGGCGACAGGGTGAAGCCCACCAGATAGTCCAGCGCCCGGCGGGCCAGATAGGCGTCCACCAGTTCCTGGTCGATCTCCCGGGGGTGCTTCATGGCCTCGGTGACGGCGGACTTGGTGATGGCGTTGAACACCACCCGCTGGACCTCCGCCCCCTTGACCGCCTTCTTGCGGCGGAGTTCGTCGAGGATGTGCCAGGAGATGGCCTCGCCCTCCCGGTCCGGGTCGGTGGCGAGGATGAGGCGCGAGGCCCCCTTCATCGCATCGGCAATGTCGGCCAGCCGCTTCTTCGC
>DAINBM010000409.1:0-2491 GCA_036732965.1 Caulobacteraceae bacterium
GCGGCGGCGTGATCGGTGATCTGGAGACCTGCCACGCCTTCTGCACCGTGCTGGCCCGGACCATCCGCTGCGCCGTGATCTCGGTGGACTACCGCCTGGCGCCGGAGCACCGCTATCCCGCCGGGCTGGATGACAGCCTGTTCGCCTATCGCTATGTCCGCGACCATGCGGGGGAGTTTGGTGCTCCGGCCGGTCAGGCGGCCATCGGCGGCGATTCCATGGGGGGCTATTTCTCCGCCATCATCGCCCAGGACCTGAAGGCAGCGGGGGAACCCCAGCCCTCCTATGCCCTGCTGATCTATCCCTGCGTGGACGTGGCGTCGGAGACCCCGTCCATGACCGTCCACGCGGACACCTATCCCCTGACCCGGGACACGATGACCTGGTTCATGGCCCAGTATCTGAGTGCCGATGCCGATCCCGCCACGCCCCGCCTGTCGCCGATCCGGGCCCCGGACCTGTCGGGGCTGGCCCCCACCCTGGTGGTGACCGCGGGCTTCGACCCCCTGAGTGACCAGGGGGAAGCCTATGCCCGGCGGCTGATGGACGCGGGCGTGCCCTGCGTGTTCCGCTGCCATGACAGCCTGCCCCACGGCTTCACCGGGTTCGGTGCCCTGCCGGCAGCGGACAGGGCCTGCCGGGAGATCGCGGCGCTGGCCCGCCGGGCGGCGACGGGGGCGCTGTTCAAGGCCGGCTGATCGCGACCCGCCTCAGTTGGGGTGGGCCGCCAGCCAGCGATCGATCTCCGGCAGCCGCTGGTCCCGCACCCGCCGGGCCACACGAATGGCGGCCCGGGCGAGGGTCAGAGACCGGGGCGACACGTCAGCCGGATGGGTGGCGGCAAACGCGTCCAGCTTCTCGATGGCATCCAGCTCCGCCGATGCGGCGGCCAGATCCGCGATGAACTGACCCCGGCTGTTGGGGTCGAGGCGGCTGCTGACCTCCGCCGGATGGGCGAGGGCAAAGTCCAGGGCCAGGTCCGGATGCAGCCCGCTGACCGCGCGCACCATGTCCAGCCCCTCGGTGGCCGGGACATCGGCGGTGAAGGCGAGCTCCAGCGCCTGCCTGGCCAGCCCGACGTCCTTGGCGAGGCCCAGCAGGGCGAGGAACTCCTGCTTTTCCAGGGCCGTGGGCGCGGACAGCGCCCGGGCCTTCAGCTCGTCCCAGGTGGCGGCGTCGGCATGGGTGGCGACGATGCGCAGCGTGGACCGGCGCGCGTCGGTGCGCAGGGCCGCGGGGTCGGCCTTCCACGCCGCATAGCGGGCACGGGCCGCGTCGATCACCGCCGGATCGTCCAGCCGGGACAGCGCGTCCTCCAGATGGCTGCGCAGCTGGATGCCCTGCGGGTCGGCGGCACTGGCGGTGTCGCCCTGAGAGCGCACCAGAAGGGGGGACAGGTGTCGCAGGGCGAAGGTCCGGAAGGCGGCCTGACCGCGGCTGCCGCGCTCCAGCCCGCCCAGCTGGTTGAAGCGGGCGACCACCGCCTGCGCGACCACGGGGTCCAGCTCCGTCCCGGCCCGGTCCAGCAGGGTCAACAGGTCGGCCACGGGCTGGTCACCGTTCAGGGACAGGGCGGCGGTGTCGTTCAGGAGGCCGAGCTGGTCTGCCGGGGTCAGTCGCGACCAGGCGTCCGCCAGCCGGGTGAACATCGTGCCGGTGTAGAGGGTCCGGAAATAGCCGGACTGGCCGGCATTGGCGATCAACCCGTCGACGGGCGCCTTGAGGTTGGCCGGTTCCACCGTGGACACCAGACCGCGCCAGGCACCCGATCCGTAGACCCGGGCCGTGGTCACCGGCACCTCCCAGCGCAGCCTGGCCCGGGAGGCCTCGTCCAGGCCGAAGCGGGACTGGGCGAGGGTGGCCCCGGCACCGTCGGGGGAGACGGTGATCAGGGGCACGCCCGTCTGCAGGGTGAAGTCATGGGCGAGGTTGGTGATCTTCACGGTGCTGACCGCATCCACGGTCTTCCACAGGTCATCGGTCACCGCCGAGCCCCTGGCATGCTCGTGCACGTACCGGCGGATCGCCTCGCGGAAGGTGTCCGGCCCGACGAAGGTCTCCAGCATGCCGATCACGGCCGCGCCCTTCTCGTAGGCGATGGCGTCGAAGGCCTCGCTGGCCTGGCGCACGTCCTTGATGTGCTGGACGATGGCGTGGGAGCCCTCCCGCGCATCGACGCCCATGGCCGCATTGCGGGACGCCTGCGCCTGCAGCTCCAGCCGCCATTCCGGGTGGAAATGGCTGGTGGCCTTGGCCTGCATCCAGCTGGCGAAGCCCTCGTTCAGCCACAGGTCGTCCCACCATTCCATGGTGACCAGATCGCCGAACCACTGGTGCGCCATTTCGTGCGCCACCGTGGTGTAGACCCCCTCCTTGTCCGCCTGGGTGGACAGGTCCGGATCGATGAGGATGTCCTTTTCGAAATAGAAGAGGGCCCCCCAGTTCTCCATGGCGCCGAAGAACTGGCTGGAGCCCGGACCGGCGATCATGT
>DAINBM010000410.1:0-2477 GCA_036732965.1 Caulobacteraceae bacterium
CGAGGAAATAGCCGCCGAGGGTCATGTTGTAGTGAGGATCGTCCAGACGGACGCTGGCGTAGCGCATCCCGAGCCCTCTCGCCACATGAGAGGCGGTGGCGGGCATCAGCTGCATCAGACCGCGCGCCCCGACTCCGGAGCGGGCGTGGGGGTCGAAGCTGCTCTCCTGGCGCGCGATGGCCAGCATGAAGGCGGGTTCGGCCGCTCCGGCAGGCTGGGGCGTGTCGAGGATGGGGTATCCCCGTTCCGGCAGGTAATAGCCCCGGTAATTTCCCGCCCGCGCCACCCGCAGCCCCAGGTCCGGATCGTTGGCCGCCCGGGCAAGATCGACGAGCAGGGCATAATCTTCCGTGCGCGTGGACGTCTCGGCGGCGGCCAGGACAAAGGCCCGGAAGTCCTCGCGATCCCCGATGGCCGCCAGGCGACGGGCGGCGCCGATTATCTCCCGGGCCTCGAAGCGGGCCTTGTCGTCCATGGACGGGGTCGGATCGTGGCCGATGGCGAGGGTCTTCTGGCCGATCTCCTCGGCGGAGAGCATGCCGTAGAAGCTTGTGTAGTAGGCGGCACCCTGGGTGAACAGCGCCTTGGCTCCGGCGGCATCGCCCCGGGCGCTTGCCGCCCGACCCCGCCAGTAGTAGGCGCGGCTGACCGTGATCGACGACTGGGCGACCTGCTGGACCACGGCGAAATGCTGCTCGGCCAGCGCCGGGTCGTGCATCCGCTGCAGTGCGATCCAGCCTGCGTAGAATTCGGCTTCCGCCAGGTCCGGGCCCGGGTGCAGGCCCGTCGACGACGCCGCCGCGTAGGCCCCGTCGAAATCGCCACTGCGGATGAGGGACAGCATCAGTGCCCGCCGCTCGGCCCAGATGAACGCGGCGGCGTCGGACTTGTCGGGCACGTTCACGGGGAAGTTCCGGACCAGCCCCGCCGCCACGACGTCGAGGTTCTTCCGTCGGTAGTACCGGGCCCGGTCGAAGGCCAGCCCGGGGTCGGCCTGCAGCGTGACCGGGACGCGGGTGACCGTCAGGGGCGCATCGGACCGCTCGGCCCGCAAGGCCATGCGCGCTTCTGCCAGCAGCCGGTGATCCTCGTCCACCAGATCGAGCATGGCCCGTGCCGCGGGCCCTTGCGGCCCGTACAGCAGGGTGGCCAGCCGGGCGACGTGGTCTTCCGCCGTCAGCAGGCTGCCGAACCGTGCCAGCATCCGGGACTGCAGTTCGATCTCGAAGATGTGCTCTCGCCAGTAGTGGCGGATGATGTCGCCGGCATCCTGCGTCCGGTTGGACGCCTGCAGCGCGGCGGCCAGCGCCATGGCCCCCTCCGGCGTATCCGGATCCCGGCCTCCGAACCAGGCAATGACCGCGTTGGGCGACCGCGTGGCCGCCTCGATGGTCCGTTCCGCCCCGGCCTGACGACGCTGGCCGCGGGGCCATCCGGTCATGTCGCGGCGGGCTGCGTCAAGCGTGGCAAAATCGACCTTGGACGCCGCATTGTCGATCAGCGCCCAGAGCACGATCTTTCGCTCCAGCGGGTCTGACAGACGGGACATGGCCGCATTGGCCGTCACGGCATCGCCGGTGCGGGCGGCATGAAGCGCGTCCCGAAATGCGGCATGGGCGGAACTGATCGGGGGTAGGGGCGAGGGCGAGGGGTCGCCTGCATCCGGCAGATCTCCCGGCGCACGCTGAGCGGTCTCGCCGGCAACAGGGGGAGCCAGGTCGGGGGCAGCCGGGTCGGGGGTGGGCGGTGGCGTGGGGGATTCCGGCCTCGCCGCAGCCCCGGTGGGATCCTGGGGCATGAGGCGGGTATAGGGGACCGGATCGGCGCGTCCGAGGCGCGGGCCGCCGGGTCCGAAGAGGCACAGAGGCACCGTGAACACTGCCACGAGTGCCGTGGCCCGCCGCCCGTCTGTGGTTTTGCCTTTGGCGCTGCGTTGCACGAACTGCTGCTCCGGACTAGATCACCGGTTTCGGATCACCGAGCGACGTGATGCGCGAAACCGCAGTTGCGGGCAAGCACTCCCGATCGCTACTGTGCCGCTTTCCCGGCCGCGTCTTTGCAGCGGCACTCTTTTGATGGCAGGACAATGGCGGAACCTCTCTTCAAGGGCGTGATCACGGCTCTGGTGACGCCCTTCCGCGACGGTGTCATCGATGAGCCGGCATTCCACACGCTCGTCGAGCGGCAGATCGCAGCGGGTGTTCACGGCCTCGTGCCCGTCGGCACCACCGGAGAGACGGCCACGCTCAGTCATGACGAGCATCGCCGCGTGGTGGAACTCTGCGTGGAGATCGTTGCCGGACGTGTGCCGGTGATCGCCGGTGCCGGGTCCAATGCCACGGCCGAAGGGGTGGAGCTTGTCCATCATGCCAAGGCCGTCGGTGCAGAAGCCGCCCTCGTGGTGACGCCGTATTACAACCGGCCGAGCCAGGAAGGCCTCTATCGACATTACATGACGCTGGCCGATGCCGTGGAAC
>DAINBM010000411.1:0-2467 GCA_036732965.1 Caulobacteraceae bacterium
TCATCGCCGTCCCCGCCGGTGCTCGAAGGGTTCCGGGTCCGCCTCGTGCTCGTCAAATCCGAACCGGTCCATGCCGGCCTTGAATTCGGGCGACACCGGTGCCTCGAGGATCAGCTGACCGGACGACGGATGCGGCAGGCTGACCCGGCGGGCATGGAGCAGCAGCTTCAGCCCGAAGCTGAGCTCGGCGGCCCCTTCGTTGGAATATTTCGGGTCGCCCAGGATCGGGTGTCCGATCGCCAGCATGTGGGCCCGCAACTGATGGGTCCGCCCGGTGTGCGGACGCAGCGCCATCCAGGCCGCCCGATGGGCCGCCCGGGTGATGGTCACATATTCGGTCTCCGCCGGATCGGCACCCGGCTCCTTCGGGTCGGCGGGCATCACCAGTTCGCGGTCGTTCAGGCCCTTCTTGATGAGCGGGATCTCGATCACCCCCTCGGACGGCTTGGGATTGCCGACAACGATCGCCCAGTAGGTCTTCTGCGCCTTGCGGCGGGCGAAGGCTCCCGCCAGTCGCGCTGCCGCCGCCGGGGTCTTGCCCAGCAGCAGGACGCCGGAGGTGTCCCGGTCCAGCCGGTGGACCAGACGGGGGCGGTCCATCCCCTCACCCCATGCCGACAACAGCCGATCAATGTGCTTGGTGGTCTTGGTTCCCCCCTGCACCGCGAGCCCCGAGGGCTTGTTCAGGGCCAGGACCTCCTCGTCCTCGTACAGCACCAGGGAGCGGGCATAGGCCACGTCCCGGTCGCTGAGGCGTCCCTTTTCCTCCGGGTCCGGGGCGGACGGTAGGGGCGGTACGCGCACCTGCTGTCCGGCTGCGAGGCGCGTATCCGCCTTGGCCCGCGCTCCGTCCACCCGGATCTGCCCCGAGCGCACCAGCTTCTGGATCTGGATGTGGTTCAGGTGCGGCCACCGACGCTTGAAGAAGCGATCCAGCCGTACCCCGTCCTCGGCGGCGCCGACAAACAGGGTCCGGACCTCCCGGGCTTCGTGACCGCTCATGCGAGAACCTTCCGGGCCAGATAGAGCCCGGCCATGACGCCGAGCACGCTGAAGACGACCGAACCCGACACATAGCCCGCGGCGGTCAGCCAGGCCTTGCGCTGGAGCAGCAGGACCGTCTCGAGGGAGAAGGTCGAAAATGTGGTGAAGCCCCCGAGCACGCCCACGCCCAGCAACAGCCGCCAGCGCTCCTGATCGTCGCCGCCCCTCAGCGCCAGGGTCGAGATCAGGAGGCCCATCAGGAGGCCGCCCAGGACATTGATGACCAGGGTGCCGCCCCAGGGCGCGCCATGTCCGCCGAGGCGCCCCCACAGGACCCCGACAAGATAGCGGGCCACCGCACCGGTGCCGCCGCCCAGGAAGATGATCAGGATCGGTATCATCGCGGGGTTATATCAAGCTGCGCCGCCGTTGCGACCCCGATGAAGTCCGCAGGCGGCTCGGCGGTGATCCGCCGCTCGCCCCCCGACGGATGAGCGAAGGTCAGGGACTGGGCATGCAGCATCAGCCTTGGCACCCCTTCGCCCCCCAGGACCAGGGCACCGCCATAGCGGGGGTCTCCGGCGATCGGTCGACCGAGATGGGCCAGATGGACCCGGATCTGGTGCATGCGGCCCGTATGCGGCGACACCGACAGCAGCGCGGCCTGATCCGAGCGGGACAGGGTGCGATACCGGCTCAGTGCCGTCTCCGAATCGGGATCGTCGGGCCCGCAGACCTGCATGAAGACCTCCCGGCCCCGCTCCACCCGCCGAAGGGGCACCTCGATGGTTCCGGAGGCGGGGTCCGGCGCGCCAGGCGTGACGATGGCGAGGTAGGACTTGCGGATCTGCCGGGCGGCGATCCGCTTGCCCAGAAACGCGGCTGCCGGCTTGGTCCGGGCCGCGAGAATGACGCCGGAGGTGTCCCGGTCCAGTCGATGGACCAGATGCGGGCGCTTGCCGTTGGACCGGGCAAAGACCGCCAGCAGGTCCTCGAGGGAATTGACGCCGCCCCGCGCCCCCTGGCTGGACAGGCCCGCCGGCTTGTTCAGGGCGAGGATCTGGTCGTCCTCATAGATCACGCAGCCACGGACCAGGGCGATCTCCGCCTCCGTCGGGGGACTCTTGGGGGTCACTGTCCGCCCTTCTCGGCCCGCAGGCTCGCCCAGCGCTGGAGCCGTTCGTTGATGCGCGCCTCTGCCCCCTCTCCCTTGGGTTGGTAGAAGCGTTGTCGCGCCATCCCGTCGGGGAAATAGGTCTGTCCTGAAAAGCCTTCGGGGGTGTCAGGATCATAGGCATAGCCCTTGCCGTAGCCGAGCTCCTTCATCAGCCGGGTCGGGGCATTTCGGATATGCGCCGGCGGCGGCAGGGAGCCCGTCTCCCGGGCAGCCGCCATGGCACCCTTGAAGGCCGTATAGACCGCATTGGACTTCGGCGCGCAGGCCAGATGCACCACCACGTGGGCCAGCGCCAGCTCGCCCTCC
>DAINBM010000412.1:0-2463 GCA_036732965.1 Caulobacteraceae bacterium
TTGCCGTGTCCACCAACGGCTCATCGATCCTCAACCTGCTCGGTCTTCCGGCCCAGACGATCAACTATGCCCCCTCCCCCTATCTCGTGGACAACAGTCCCCTGCAGGCCGGCGACAAGTTCAGCATCACCCTGGCCAATGGCACAACCAGCACGGTGACCATCGATGCCAAGGACACGCTGAAGTCCCTGGCAGCCAAGATCAATTCCGCCTCCCAGAACCAGTTGACCGCCTCCGTCGGGCTGACCGCCAACGGCAGCGATCTGGCCATCAAGCCGAGCAACAGCCGCCAGAAGGTCATCCTGAATGCCGGGCCGGCCGACGCCGACGCCCTGGCCGCGCTGGGGATCGCACCGGGCGAACTGGCGGCCTCTGCCAGCACCTATGCCACCATCTCCAAGACCTCGAACGTGAAGGTCTCGCCCTACGCCCTGAACCTGACCGGAAATCTGAACCTCGGCACGGCTGACGACATCACCAAGGCGCAGAAGGAACTCACCAACGCGCAGAGCATCCTGCAGTCCATCTACTCGGACATGTCGAGCAAGCCCCTGCCCAAGACCTCCGGCACCTCCGGCGGAGTCCCGAAGTATCTGACCGCCCAGATCGCCGACTACCAGACGGCCCTGTCGCGTCTGCAGGGGGCAGCCTCGTCGCCCACGACCACCCTGTCCCTGTTCGGCTGACCCCTTCCGTCGTCACCCTGCGCGCCAGAGCCCGTCGGGCTGCAGGGTGAAGCCGTTGTCCCGATACACATTCCGCGCCGGGAAGTTGCGCTCTGCCTCGACGATCCGGCCGCGCAGCCGCACGCCCCGCGCAGCCATGGCGGCGACCACATGGGCCAGAAAGCGGTGCTCGATATCCATGCCCAGCGCCCGGCAGCTGACGGCAAAGGCCGCGATCTCGTCGCCCTGAACGACGATGGCCCCCACCAACCCATGATCGCCGAACCGGTCCGACGCCCGGGCAATGAAAACCGACGCCTCCGCCGTCGCGATCTGCCGGGCGAGATCTGCTGCCGACATCTGACGGGCGGTGGTGGTGAACTGGGTGGTGCGCTGGAGCAGTTCCGCCACCCGGCCGGTATCCTCCCCCGGCGCGAGCGCGCAGCAGTCCAGCACGATCTCCAGGGACGCGATGAAGGCGTCTTGATCGTCAAAGCTCGTGCGGGTGCGACCGCGCGCCAGGGTCGCCCGGGTCATGGCGGTCCGCTCAAGACTGTCGGCGGTCACCACGGGCGGCTGCAGCCGCGGATCCGTCAGCAGACGCCGGCGCAGACCCGCAAGGTCCTCCCCCCAAAGGTCGATCTCGGGGAGTGCCTGACGGATACGTTCCCGCTCCACGGGATTGTCGTCGATGAACAGGAAGGCCGACGGCGCAAAGCCGAGTTCGTCGGCAATCGCCCGGATGTTCTGCGCCTTGTCATCCCAGTTGATCCGGTAGGTGACGAAGTCGTCCAGGGTCAGCAGCCGGTCCCGGGGATAGTGCGCAGGATAGGTCCAGAGGGAGCGGACCGTCTGCTCGTCATTCTTGCTCACACAGGCCAGCAGGATTCCCCGCCGCTTGAGACACAGCAGCGCCTCATGAAGTCCGAAATAGAGCCCGATGAACGAGAACGGGCTCGAGACCTCCGCGCTCCAGGCAAAGGGCGCACCGGTTTCGGCCAGCACCCCCGGCCACAGCACACCATCGAGATCCACGATCACGCACTTGCGGGCATCATGGCGCGTCACGGACTGGATCGCGTCCAGATGGGCGGTCGCCAGTACCCGCTCCCGCAGATAGGGCTCTCCGTCGAGGGTGTCCGCCAACCGGGCCAGATCCGGCGGGAGGCCGTGAACGGCCGCCTTTTCCGAGTCGATGCGCTGCAGCAGCCAGCCGGGCGATCCGAAATGGGTGAACCCCACCTCCCCGTCATCCAGAAGCCGCCCCTGCCCCTCCGCGGCGAGTGCCGCAGCCACGTCCACCATGTGCACGTCGGGATACTCCTCGACCAGTTCCGCCAGAGCGATATTCGCCAGCCGGAAGCGGTTGCGGTGACCGAGAAGGCCGCGCTCGGCGAACCCGAGAGGCTGAACGGTGGGCTCGGGGAGGTTGTCGATCAGGATCGGGGCCGAGGTCACGGCCCGCAGTTGTTCGATCAGGTGCCGGGCGGACTGGAGGAACAGGCCGGTGGGGGGCTCCCCCGTGGTGGGATCCGGCGGATCCATGAGGGCATGCCGGGCCCGCAGCGCGCCGACGAGAACGAGGTCGTGCCGCCGATCGACCGCCATGGCGATGTCATCGGGAAAGGTGGCCGCCACGTGAAGGTCCAGACCGCGACGGCGTCCTTCCTGTCGCAGGAAGTCCTGCTCCATCTGGACGTCGCAGTCCCCGAACAGCAGCAGGTCCAGCCTGCGTCAACCGGCGGAGATCCCGTCCACGGTCGCGGCCTCGGTGACCGTCCAGTAGTCCTCGCCCCCG
>DAINBM010000413.1:0-2462 GCA_036732965.1 Caulobacteraceae bacterium
TCAGCGCGGTCCGCTGTCCGGCGGGATAGGGCGCGCGCCAGAGCTTGCGCAGGTTGGCGTCGGCCTTGGGCGCATAGAGGAAGAAATCGAACCCGTGGCGCGCCAGGACCTGCATGTGGGCGGTCCGCTCCACCCAGCTCCAGGGCCGGCCGTAATAGCCCTCGATGATGCCGATCGGTGGTGTCATGCGCGCCCCGCCCATGTCTGTCGCCGGATCGAGGCCCGGTGCCGTCCGGGGCCGTCTCCCGATCCCCGTCGGCCGTTCCCGTCTGCCATCCCGGGCCGCCGCCGGGCCAGGCTGGCGGCGGCAGGGTAGGTCAGGGGGGCGGGCGAGCGCAACGGGGGGGTCAGCTCGCCCACACCCACGCCCCGAGCGCCGCGGCGAGGGGGGCCGGGGCATCGGTGGCCAGGGCATGACCGGCCCCCGGAAAGCGGATCCGACGGACAGGCGCGCGGGTGAGCGCGGCCTCGAGCGCATCCTGATAGCCAGGTGGTGTGATCGGATCCTCGTCGCCCCCGAGGATCAGGACCGGCGACGTCACCCCGGCCAGCGCCGTGGATGCGTCGAAGGCCCGGCTCTCCCGCTCGAAGAAGTCGAACAGCAGGTCCGGGTTGGTCCGGGTGCGCGCCTCCACATCCGGGTCGACCTGGCGGCTGGTGCTGTAGAGGTGGCGGCAGTGGAAGGCAAAGGCCTGAACCGTTTCGGCGTCGGGCCGGGCGGCGAATGCCGCGAATGCCGCGGCGGCTGCGTCTCCCCCCCGGCGTCGGAAGCCCTCGACCGATTCCGCCACATCGAGGCGGGGGCCCGTCCCGCTCAGGATCAGGCTGGCGGCGTGGCCCGGATGGCGGATGGCGTAGCTCTGGGCCACGAATCCGCCGAACGAGTGGCCGAAGACGATCGGGGCCTCGATCCCCAGGGCAGCGCACAGGCCGCGGACATCGTCGCCCCACTGGGACAGCGTCCACAGGGCCGGATCCCCGGGCTCGCTGCGTCCGCAACCCCGATGGTCGTAGAGCACGACCTGGGCCAGCTCGGTGAGGGCCGAGACCATGGGCCACATGTGCTGGTGGTCGGTCGGGCCGCCATGCAGGGCGATGACCGTAGGTCGCTCGATGGTCCGGGGACCTTTGGTGACAAGTTTGGGGCCCAGCACCTCCACGAAGATCCGGATCCCGTTCACGGTCACAGACATTCGTCCGTTCTCCTCGTGGTGTCCGCCGGGTGCACACCGGCCAACCCCTGCGGCTCAGTCCTCCGTGGTGCCGAGGCCGCCCAGCGCCTGGCGCACGGCGCTCAGCGACTGGCCGAGAACCATACCCCGCCACAGGTCGCTGTCGATGTAGAAGGCGTCACGGACCTGCGCCTTGATCCGCCGACCGAGGGGGTCGGACGGATCGCCGTGGGCGTGCAGCCAGTTGTCCGCCATCACCGCCTCCAGCACCTGGTTGGCCGCGACCGTCCCGTACTCCAGGGCGATGCCGGTGACCCGGGCCCGGGGGGCCAGGCGGGGGGCGACGCCCAGCCAGTCCCCGGCGATCTGGGCGGAGACCGACTCGCCGCTCACGTGGCTCCGCGCGGCCCGGCCATGCCAGCGGAGGGCGCGGGCATGCTCCGGTGACCCCGGAGCCGCGGCGATGATCGGCTCGGCATAGCCCTCGGGGCCGAGGCCGGTGTGGTAGTCGATGATGCCGATCTCACCGGCCCGGGACAGGCGTTCATGGAAGATCGCCTCCAGCGTCCGGCGCGACCAGGTGGGGGCGGCCCCTCCGTAGAACAGCCCGTCCGGATGGGTGTACTGCCCGCCGGACACGGCCTGGGCCATGGCCCGGAACCCCCGGCCCTGGGCGAAGGCGGCCAGGGCGTGGCGGGCCGCGGCCTGGCTCTCCTCGGTCCAGTCCGCCGGCTTCACCGCCTCGGCGAGGAGGTCATAGTCGGGGTTTGCGGGCCGCGGCGCGGCGAAGTCGACGAAATTCCGGTTCAGGTCGACATTCTCGTGCGTCACCCGCCGCGCCCAGGCAAAGCCATAGGGATTGAGGGCGTGGACCAGCAGCGCCGCACGGTCCGGCCCGAGTTGCGCCGCTTCTCCCCGGTTGAGCCAGTCGATCTGGGCGCCGGACCCGCAAAAACCCTCGATCCCGTGCGTCCCGGAGACCAGCAGAAGAACCGAGCGGGCGGCCTCGGGTCCGATCCACGCGCAATCCGTCGCCAGTTCGCCGCCGTCGGGCCCGGTCTCCGGATGGATGTGCGCCACAAGCGACGCCCCCGCGGCCCTTGCCGCCGACAGGAACTTGTCCCGCGCCTCGGCATAGGTGGTGCTGAACGGGCCGGTCGACATGGGGGTGATCCTCGGGCGGTGTCGGGTGCCTCCCACTGTACCGGCGGCTCGTGCCCGGGCAAGCCTGTGGGGGGTGCTGTCAGTCCAACGCGCACATGTCTCCGGTTTGACGTTATTCACCCAAAC
>DAINBM010000414.1:0-2453 GCA_036732965.1 Caulobacteraceae bacterium
ACCCGCAGCATGTAGCTGTGCAGCTGCAGATAGAGCACGTTCATCAGCCGCAGGGGCTTGAACTGCTCCTCGGTCAGGTCTCCCGACAGGCGGCGCTGGACCTGGTCGCGGAATTCCGCATTCCGGTCCGCGACCATCGCGGCGTCAATGGCGTCGTAGTGGAACATCACTTTCTCCGGATCAGGCCAAGACGCCCGGACGAGCGGGCCGCGCCCCTCGCCTGCTGCAGCGCGAGCACCAGAGCGCCCCCGTCGGCCTGGGGTCCCATGTCGGGATGGATCGTCGGACCGAGGGCGCGGATGCGCTCCCGATAGCTGGTGGGCACCGGCAGGCCATCCACGGCGGCCACGTCGATGAGATAGGGATCGGCCAGGGTCCGGGTCGCCGCCCGGGCGGCCTCCAGCGCCGCGTCGGCGGCGGCGGCATCATCGAAGATCACCGCGTCGCCATAACGGTCCGACCAGCCGGTCTCGGCCAGGAACACCACCTGCCCCCCGGCCAGGTCGTTGGCGGTCAGAACCTTGAGCTGTTCGGTCATCGGGCGGCCTCCGTCGCCAGAACGGGGAGACCCCCCACATGCGCCGCCCCGACATCAGCCAGGCCCGCGGTCTCGCCGATGATCAGGATGGCAGGACCGGTCAGGTCCGCCACCGCCGTCGCCAGTTCCGCCAGGGTCGTGACCCGGCGGGTCTCGGTGTCCCGGCTCACATTCTCCACCACGGCCACGGGCGTCGCGCCATCGCGGCCTGCGGCCATCAGGCGGCCAGCGATCCGACCCGCCGTCGACAGACCCATGTAGACCGCCACGGTCTGGTTCGGTCTCGCGAGCGCGATCCAGTCCAGATCCGGCTCGCCGGCCACGGCCGCATGGCCGGTCACCAGGGTCACACCCTGGGCCAGACCCCGATGTGTCAGCGGCGCGCCGATGGCGGCACTGGCCGCAAGTGCGGCACTCACCCCCGGCACCACGTCACAGGCGATCCCCGCCGCCCGTGCGGCCAGCATTTCCTCGCCCCCGCGTCCGAACAGGAACGGATCCCCGCCCTTCAGTCGGACCACCGTCAGCCCCTCTAGGGCCAGGGCCACGAGAAGGCGGTTGACCTCGTCCTGCGGCACGCTGTGCGCCGACTTGCGCTTGCCCACATAGAGCCGCCGGGTCTGGGCACCGATCAGGGCGAGGATCCCGTCGCCCACCAGCCGGTCATGCACCACCACATCGGCGGTGGCGAGGATCCGCACGGCCTTGAGGGTCATCAGCTCCGGATCGCCCGGGCCTGCGCCCACCAGCCAGATCCGTCCCGGTACGGTGCGCACACTGCGGCCACCGCCCTCGGCCTCTGCCCCGACGCCACCGCCCCGGAGGAGCACTAGCCGGGCGTCCCGTTCCTGTCTGCGACCGCTGCCCAAGTCACCTGCTCCAGACCGCCTGAGGCACGAACGGGCGACCCGCCAAGGGCGGTCGCCGACCTCATCTCTGCACCTCTGTAAGCCATTCACGGCGCGGAGTGGTTGCTTTTTCTGCCCAGAGAGGTCACCTCGCAACGCAAGACTTCTGCCTCGTCGATTAGGAAAACTGATGGACCGCCGTCGCCTGCCTCCCCTGAACGCGCTGCGGGCGTTCGAGACCGCCGCCCGGCACATGAATTTCACCCGCGCGGCGGAGGAACTGTCCGTGACGCCCGGCGCAGTAAGTCAACAAATTCAGAATCTTGAAGACTATGTGGGCGCAGCTCTGTTCAAGCGAACCGCCAAGGGCCTGCTGCTCACCGATGCGGCCCAGACCGCGCTGCCCGCCCTGAGAGAGGCCTTCGACCGTTTGCAGGAGGCATCAGAACTTCTGACAGCCAGCGTGGATGGACGCCGGGTCACCGTGTCGGCGGCACCTTCCTTTGCCGCAAAATGGCTGGTGCCCCGGCTCGGCCGGTTCGAGAGCGCGCATCCGGAGGTGGATGTGTGGCTGTCGGCAGGCATGGAACTGGTGGATTTCAACGCCGGCGAGGTGGATCTGGCGATCCGCTACGGCTCCGGCCACTATGCCGGTCTGGAAGTGATCCGGCTGATGTCGGAAACCGTGATCCCGGTCGCGTCCCCCGCCCTGCTGGCGGGACGTCCCCTCGACCGGCTGGAGGATCTCGCCCAGCACACCCTGCTGCATGACGGCAGCCCGGATGCCGACGAAAGCTGCCCGGACTGGACCATGTGGCTGGCGGCGCGGGGGGTCCGCGACGTGGACGGCACCCGCGGCCCCCGTTTCAACCAGTCCAGCCTGGTGATCGAGGCGGCGATGAACGGCCGCGGCATCGCCCTGGCCAAGCGGGCCCTGGCCCAGGCGGACCTGGACTCGGGGCGCCTCGCCGCCGCCCTCAACGACGCCACGGCCGTGGACTTCGCCTATTACGTGGTCCATCCCAAGCCCAAGGGCCGGCTGCCGCAGGTCAAGGCCTTCGTGAACT
>DAINBM010000415.1:0-2440 GCA_036732965.1 Caulobacteraceae bacterium
CTGCTCCACACCCGCGAATCCCGCCGCCAGGGCCTGCGCGCCCATCATCACCGAGGCCGCGGCGATGCCGGCAGCCAAAAACTTGTAACCGATCATGCTCATCTCTTCCCTTGGACGAGAGGAGCGGCGTGGCTCGCGTGGCTTCCGGGCGGGCGCGGGGCCCCCTCGCAATGATGGATGCCGTACGTCTCAGGAACCGGCTGACCGGACGCCACTCAGCCGTGGGTCGCACGCGCTTTTTACGACTCCGACGATACGCCGAAAAATTTTAACCACAAGTGCGGGATTTGGGGGTCGGTTTTCGCGAAGGACGCAAGGCCCCCTCACCCGGCGATCTGCACCGGGAAGCCATGGCGGATGCCCGCCCCGTCCATGCCGAGCTTCACCGCCCGCAACAGGTCGAAGCGCACATCCCAGTAAGGTGCCAGCGGCGTCCAGGCGCGAAGCGTCACCGTGATGCTGGAGGCACCGAGGTCGGTGACCCCGGCCCAGGGGGCGGGATCCGGCAGCAACCGGTCCTCGGCGGCGCAGACCGCGCGCAGCACCTCCAGCGCCGTGTCGAGGTTGTCGTCGTAGCGGATGTCGTAGCTGATCTCGATCCGGCGGTTGGGGATGTCGGTATAGTTCACCACCACATCGGCAAAGCCCTTGCCGTTGGGGGCGATGACCTTCAGGCCGTCGACGTCGATCAGTTCGGTATTGAACAGGTCGAGCCGGGTCACCGTGCCGGACTTGCCCGCCAGCGTCACATAGTCCCCCACCCGGTAGGGGCGGAAGACCAGGATCATCACCCCCGCCGCCACATTGCTCAGCGCCCCCTGCAGGGCGAGGCCCACGGCCAGGGACGCAGCTCCCAGCACGGTGATGATGGAGGTGGTCTCCACCCCCAGCCGGTGCAGGACCGCCACCGCGCCGATGATCGCCACGACGTAGCGGGCGAGCGACGCGGCAAAGCCCTGCAGCGTGGCGTCGTCCCGGGTGGCCGGCAGGCGCTGCATGCCCCGGCGCACGATCCGCGCGGTCAGGCCGCTGGCCCAGACCGTGAACACCACGAAGATGGCGGCGAGGACCAGGTTCACCGCCAGGTCACCGGCGGAGTCCCAGAGCCTCTGCAGGGCGACGGACTTCTGGTCGAACACGCGCTGGATCGGCTGGGGAAGGAGCGGGGCTGGGATCATGCCCCCTGCATAGGCCTATTCGCGATCCCGCCCAAGATGCCCGCCCTCTTGCCTTATGGGGGCCAAGCGGCGAGTGTCCGGGCAATGAGCGCGACCCACTCCCCCGCCCCGTCCCCGTCTTCCGCCGCCGATGCCGTCGGCATCCTGCCCAGCCAGGCGCTGCGTCGGCTGGCGGACGCGGGGGCGATCACCGCCGCCAGCCCCTTTGCCCCCGACCAGATCCAGCCGGCCAGTCTCGATCTGCGGCTGGCGGATGTCTGCTGGCGGGTGCGGGCCTCGTTCCTGCCCCGGGCTGGACGCACGGTGGCCGACCGGCTGGCGGATGTGGCCATGCACCGGCTGGACCTGACCCAGGGGGCGGTGCTGGAGAAGGGTTGCGTCTACATCGCCCTGCTGCAGGAGCGGCTTTGCCTGCCCCGGGGCCTCAGCGCCCGGGCCAATCCCAAGAGCTCCACCGGCCGGGTGGACGTGTTCGTGCGCCTGCTGACCGACCAGGGGGACCGGTTCGACGATGTGGCGCACGGTTATGACGGTCCGCTCTATCTGGAGATCGCGCCCCAGACCTTCAGCGTGCTCGTCCGCACCGGCACGCGGCTGAACCAGTTGCGGCTGAAGGCCGGGGCCCCGCCGGTGCTGGGCAGCCTCGACGTGGGCGTGGACCTGACCGGTGCCCTGGCCGGGTTCCGCGCCCGGCGCCATGCGGGGGTCGTCGATCTCGACCATGAGGACGGCCACGACCCGAAGGACTTCTGGGAGCCGCTGGAGGCCCGCCGGGGCGAGTTGCTCCTCGATCCGGGCGAGTTCTACATCCTGGCCTCCAAGGCGGCGATCGAGATCCCGAGCCTGCAGGCGGCGGAGATGACGCCCATCGATCCCTCGGTGGGGGAGTTCCGGGTGCACTATGCGGGGTTCTTCGATCCCGGCTTCGGCACGGCGGAGGCCGGGGCCGTGGGCAGCCGCGGCGTCCTGGAGGTGCGCAGCCACGAGACCCCCTTCCTGCTGGAGGACGGCCAGACCGTGGCCCGGCTGGTGTTCGAGCCCCTGACCGAGCGGCCGGTCAAGCTCTACGGGGAGGCCGGCTCCCACTACCAGCGGCAGGGGCTGAAACTGTCCAAGCACTTCCGGGGGTGGTGAGGGTGCTGCGTGGTTCGAGACGGCCCGTGCCGGGCCTCCTCACCATGACGAAGGGGGTAGATTGAGCCCTCAGCCTGATCCGCGTGTGGAACCCACGCGCGTCATCCTGAGGAGGGCCGTCAGGCCCG
>DAINBM010000416.1:0-2440 GCA_036732965.1 Caulobacteraceae bacterium
TCACCCTCGACGCGGCCAAGGCTGGCCAGATCGAGCTGTCGGACGCCATCTTCGGGATCGAGGAGATCCGTGCGGACATCCTGCAGCGCTGCGTGGTCTGGCAACTGGCCAAGCGTCGCGCCGGCACGCACAAGATCAAGACCCGGAACGAAGTCGCTCGCACCGGCAAGAAGATGTACAAGCAGAAGGGCACCGGCGGCGCCCGTCACGGCTCGCGCAAGGCGGCCCAGTTCGTCGGCGGTGCCAAGACGCACGGCCCGGTGAACCGCAGCCACGAGATCGACCTTCCCAAGAAGGTCCGTGCGCTGGCCCTGCGCCACGCCCTGTCCTCCAAGGCCAAGGACGGCTCGCTGGTCGTGTTGGAAAGCGCCTCGCTCACCGCACCGAAGACCGCGGCCCTGCGGGTCCAGCTGACCAAGCTCGGCCTGAAGAACGCCCTGGTCATCGCCGGACCGGAAGTCGACACCAACCTGAAGCTGGCGGCCCGCAACATCCCGCATCTGGATGTGCTGCCCGACGCCGGTCTCAATGTCTATGACGTGCTGCGCCACCACACGCTGGTCCTGACCCGCGCCGCCGTCGAGGCCATTGAAGCCCGCTTCACTGACGAGAAGGAAGCTGCGTGATGGCCGCAACCGCCCGCCACTACGACACCATCCTCGCGCCGCACATCACGGAAAAGGCGACCCTGCTGTCCGAGCAGAACAAGGTCGTCTTCAAGGTTGCGCTGGATGCGACGAAGGACGAAATCGCCGCGGCCGTCGAAGAGCTGTTCAAGGTCAACGTCCTGAAGGTGAACACCGTTGTCACCAAGGGCAAGACCAAGCGCTTCCGCGGCATCGTCGGACGCCGCTCCGACGTCAAGAAAGCGATCGTGACGCTGGCCGAAGGCCAGTCGATCGACGTGACGACCGGGCTCTGAGGACGAGATCATGGCGCTTAAGCAATTCAATCCGACCTCGCCTGGCCGCCGCGGACTGGTCCTGGTGGACCGCTCCGAGCTGCACAAGGGCCGCCCCGAGAAGACCCTCGTCGAGGGCCTGACCGGCAAGGGCGGTCGCTCGAACAACGGCCGCATCACCGTCCGCTTCCGTGGCGGCGGCGCGAAGAAGCTGTACCGCATCGTGGATTTCAAGCGTCGCAAGTTCGACGTGCCCGCGACGGTGGAGCGTCTCGAGTATGACCCCAACCGCACCGCCTTCATCGCGCTGATCAAGTACGCCGACGGCGAACTGGCCTACATCCTGGCACCGCAGCGTCTGCGTCAGGGTGACGAGGTGATCGCCGGCGAAAAGGTCGACGTGAAGCCGGGCAACTGCATGCCGCTGCGCTCCATGCCGATCGGCACGATCATCCACAACATCGAGCTGAAGCCGGGCAAGGGTGGCCAGATGGCGCGCTCCGCCGGGGCCTATGCCCAGCTGGTGGGTCGTGATGCCGGCTATGCCCAGATCCGCCTTGGATCGGGCGAGCTGCGCATGGTGCTCGACAACTGCCTCGCAAGCGTGGGCGCGGTTTCGAACCCGGACCACATGAACGAAAGCCTCGGCAAGGCCGGTCGCGTTCGTCACATGGGCTTCCGCCCGCACGTCCGCGGCGTGGCCATGAACCCGATCGACCACCCCCATGGCGGCGGTGAAGGCAAGACCTCGGGCGGCCGTCATCCGGTCACGCCCTGGGGCAAGCCGACCAAGGGCCGCAAGACCCGCACCAACAAGACGACGGATAAATTCATCATCCGGTCGCGTCACCTCAAGAAGGCTCGCTAACAGATGACCCGCTCCGTTTGGAAAGGTCCGTTCGTGGACGGATACCTCCTGAAGAAGGCCGATACGGCTCATTCGGGCGGACGCAAGGACGTGATCAAGACCTGGTCGCGTCGTTCGACGATCATGCCGCAGTTCGTGGGGCTTACCTTCGGTGTCTACAACGGCCAGAAGCACGTTCCCGTGCTGGTCAGCGAAGACATGGTCGGCCACAAGTTCGGCGAGTTCTCGCCGACCCGCACCTTCTACGGCCATGCGGCCGACAAGAAGGCGAAGAGGAAGTAACATGGGCAAGACCGCCAATCCCCGCCGCGTCGCGGAAAACGAGGCCCGTGCGAAGATCGTCAATCTCCGCATCAGCCCGCGCAAGCTGAACCTGGTGGCCCAGTCCATTCGTGGCCTGCCGGTCCAGCGCGCCCTGAACGAGCTGGAATTCAGCCCGAAGCGCATCGCCCGCGACGTTCGCAAGGCGCTGTACTCCGCTGTTTCCAATGCGGAAAACAACCACAACCTCGACATCGACAACCTGGTCGTGGTCGAGGCCTTCGTGGGCAAGAACATCCTGATGAAGCGCTTTGCCGCCCGCGCCCGCGGTCGTGGCGTGCGCATCGAGAAATTCTTCTCCGAGATCACCATCGTGGTCCGCGAGCTTGGGCAGGAGGCGGCCTGATGGG
>DAINBM010000417.1:0-2439 GCA_036732965.1 Caulobacteraceae bacterium
TCATCAAGGGCGAACCGACCTTAAACCCCTGTCCGGTTTTCCGGGACCACCTCATTTCGGACAGAAAGAGCGTAGCGCCCTCATGGGTTTGCAGACGGGACACAACCGCTTTCGGAAGAACGACGCCCAGCGAATTCCCGACCTTACGGACCTTCAGTTCGATCACGGGCACCTCCCAAATGTGACGACTATCGCTATAATATTTGAGCTCACGCGGCGAATGCACGGCAAGGCGCATGCGAAACGTTGTGCTGGCATCCACCGGCCGGTCGCCGGCAAGCATGCGCAGCGTATGCCAATGTGCTGGTGAGCTTGAGCCTGCCGCGAGAGGGGCAGTGGTCAGGCAGCCGTAGAAACCGGAACGATTGCATCGAGTTCGCTGGCTTCGACCTCGGCTGTGAGGAGATCAAACCTCGACTGAAGGTTCAGCCAGAACTGCGGGGTTGTCCCCAGAAATCTGGAGAGGCGAAGGGCAGTGTCTACCGAGACCGGCGTCTCCCCTCGCGCGAGGCGTTCAATCCTCGTACGAGGAACATTGATGCGACGGGCGACGGCATAGGGCGTCAATCGCAGCGGAATAAGAAACTCCTCGGTGAGGATTTCACCGGGATGGACAGGCGCGTATTCCGGGTGCTGGACTGGGCTTGGCATCAACGCGCTCTCCTCGGTGAGACACTTGGGGGCACCGGCTGGTATATTAGTGGTAGTCGACAAACTCTACGTCTCTTGGGCCCGCAGGCGTCCACACAAAACACAGACGAAACTGGTCATTGACCCGGATCGAATGCTGCCCAGCGCGATCCCCTGAGAGCGCCTCGAGGCGGTTGGCGGGCGGGGCCTTCAAGTCCGCAAGCGCATTGGCCGCGTCAAGCATTTCCAACTTCCGCCTGACGATCCGGACCAAGTCCGCCGGAAAACCCTTCCCAGGACCAGCACCATTGAAGATCGATGCACACCGCGGATCCCGAAAATTCTGAATAGCCACCGACCGTCCCTATTACACGCCATCAGTATCACGTCACGATACTACCGTCAAGATATCCGACCCGAGCAAGGGCTCACCCACAGGCGAAGTCAATGACGTCCACGCAGACGAGAAATGTGGGGGCACTCCACGTCAAGCCGGCCAGGAGACGGATTTTAGCTGACAAGACTAAGCAGGCACCGTCCGCAGAGCGCCTTCTTCATCGGGCGAGCCCCTGCCCTCACCTGCTCGACGTCAATGAAACCGTTGCGGCAAGCGGTCTCCTCGAGGCAGGAAATACAGATGCCCTGGCGATGCTGGATGGTGCGAACGGATTCACTGGCGTCCAGCAGGCTGTCATCAGTGCCGGTGTCGAGCCAAGCATAGCCGCGTGGCGTTGCTCAGCCGACCTACTCCCCGACCATTCCAGCCACAAGGTCCGCTATGGCGAGCGACGCGGTCAGACCCGGGCTCTCGATCCCGAACAGGTTGACGAGCCCCGGGAGCCCGTGGTCACCGGGCCCGGAAATGATGAAGTCAGCGGCAGGCTCACCAGGGCCGGAAAACTTGGGGCGGATGCCGGCATATCCCGGCGACAGGCGAGAGACGTCCACGCTGGGCCAGATCTTCCGGACCGCGGCCTCGAACCCGGCGCGCCGGCCGGGGTCGACCGTGTAGTCGACGCGATCGATCCACTCGACGTCCGGACCGAAGCGGGCCTGCCCGGCGAGGTCGAGGGTCAGGTGGGTGCCGAGCCCGCCGGGTTCCGGCACCGGGTAGATCAGACGCTCGAACGGGGCCTTGCCCGCATAGGTGAAGTAGACACCCCGCGCGAGGAAGAGCCGCGGCACGTGCCACGGATCCAGCCCCTCGGTCGCGGCCGCGAGGGCCTGGGCGGCGAGACCTGCGGAATTGATCACCGTTCGCGCACAGACCGGTGCCTCGCCTCCGGCAAACCAGACCTGCCAATGGTCACCCTCCCGGACGAGACGCTCGACCCGTGTGTTGCAGACGAGTTGAGCGCCGTGCGCCTCGGCGTCCCCCAGCAGGGCCAGCATCAAGGCATGGCTGTCGACAATGCCAGTGGAGGGCGGCAGAAGCGCCGCAGCACAGGGGGCATGCGGCTCCATAGCTGCCGCCTCGCGCCCGGACAGAAATTGCAGATCAACGACGCCATTGACGGCTGCGGCAGCCGCGATGCGATCGAGTTCGGGCACCTGCCCCGTTTCGACGGCGACGATCAGCTTGCCGCACTTCCGATGCGGCACATTGAAGTCCCGGCAGAAGTCGTAGAGCTGGTGCCGCCCCTCGACGCACAGCCGGGCCTTCAGCGATCCAGCAGGGTAATGGATCCCGGCATGGATCACCTCGGAATTTCGCGAACTGGTCCAGGTGCCGGAACGCGGCTCGCCGTCGAGGATCAGGACCGGACGGCCCGCCCGCGCACAGGCCCTAGCGACCCCGAGGCCCACCAC
>DAINBM010000418.1:0-2436 GCA_036732965.1 Caulobacteraceae bacterium
GACATCGGTCTGCCGGATCACGCAACCCTGGCGGCCTATATCCAGGCTGCGGGCGAGACCGATGTCGGGGCCATTGCCAAGCATTTCGGCCTGAAGGGCGGCGAGCGCCGGGCCCTTCGCCTGCTGCTGAAGAGCATGGAGCAGTCCGGTGCCCTGGGGCGTCGCGGCCGCAAGGGCGTGGCCACCGCGGGCGAGGTTCCGCCGGTGGGCGTGGTCGAGGTCACCAGCAAGGACACGGACGGCGACCTGTTCGTCACCCTGGTCAAGGGGGCCGACGACATCCCGCCCATCCGCCTGGCACCGGACCGGACGGAGGCCTCCGCCGGTGCGCCGGGGCTGGGCGACCGGCTGCTGGTCCGCTTCGAGCGGATCGAGTCCGGCGAGCTGGAAGCCCGCATCATCAAGAAGCTGGGCCAGAGCGCGCACCGCATCCTGGGCGTGGTGCGCAAGAGCCGGGGCGAGGCGCGGGTGGAACCCGTGGACCGCCGCGTCAAGGAAGGCCTCGTCCTCATGGCCGGCGATGCCATGGAGGTCCGGGACGGCGATCTTGTCCTGGCCACCGTGGCCGCCCCCGGGCCCAACCGCTACGGACCCAAGCGCGGCAAGCTGGTGGAGACCATAGGCCGGGAGGATGATCCGAGAGCCTTCTCCCTGATCGCCATCCACACCCACGGCATCCCCATGGGCTTTCCGGCGGAGGCGGAGGCCGAGGCCAATGCCGCCCAGCCGCCGACCCTTGAGGGCCGCGAGGACCTGAGGGACCTGGGCCTCGTCACCATCGATCCCGCCGATGCCCGGGACCATGACGACGCGGTCTTCGCCCATCCCGATCCCGATCCGAAGAATGCCGGGGGCTTTGTCGTGTGGGTCGCCATTGCCGATGTGGCTGCCTATGTGCGGCACGGCTCGGCGCTGGACCGGCAGGCCTGGAACAAGGCCAACTCCGTCTATTTCCCCGACCGGGTGGAACCCATGCTCCCGGAGCGGCTGTCTGCCGGCCTGTGCTCCCTGATCGAGCACGAGGACCGGGCCTGCATGGCCGTGCGGATGGTGTTCAATGCCGATGGCCACAAGATCGGCCACCGCTTCACCCGGGGCCTGATGCGCTCCGCCGCAAAACTATCCTACGAGCAGGCCCAGGCGGCCATAGACGGCGAGCCGGACGATCGCACCGGCCCGCTGCTGGAGACCATCCTGCGCCCCCTGTGGGCCGCCTATGCCTGCATGGGCAAGGGCCGCGACAAGCGCTCGCCCCTGGACATCGAGAGCTCCGAGCGCCGGATCGCCTTTGCCCCCACCGGCCAGATCGCCGCCATCACCCCGCGCGCCCGCCTCGACGCCCACCGGCTGATCGAGGAGATGATGATCCAGGCCAATGTCTGCGCCGCCGAAAGCCTCGAGCAGAAGCGCACGCCCCTGGTCTACCGGGTGCACGAGGAGCCGAGCCAGGAGAAGCTGTTCAGCCTGGCCGACTTCCTGGCGACCCTGGCCATCCCCTGGACCAAGGGCGAGGTGGTCAAGACCGAACGCTTCAACCGCCTGCTGGACGAGCACCGGGGCGGTCCCCACGGCGAGATCATCAACGAGGTGGTCCTGCGCAGCCAGATGCAGGCCCACTACTCCCCGGACAATCTGGGGCATTTCGGCCTGAACCTGCAGAAATACGCCCACTTCACCTCGCCGATCCGGCGCTATGCGGACCTCATCGTGCATCGCGCCTTGATCCGCGCCCATCGCCTGGGCATGGACGGACTGAGCGACGCGGAGATCGCCCGGCTGAAGGAGACCGCCGAGCACATCACCGCCGCCGAGCGCCGGGCCATGGCCGCCGAGCGGGATGCGACGGACCGCTATGTGGCGGCCTTCCTCTCGGACCGGATCGGGGCGACCTTCGTGGGACGGATCACCGGTGTGACCCGCTTCGGCCTGTTCGTCCGGTTGGCAGAGACCGGGGCCGACGGCCTGGTCCCCGTGTCCAGCCTGGGCGGCGAGTACTTCGTCCATGACGACCACGCCCATGCCCTGATCGGCGAGCGCTCCGGCCGCCAGTGGCGCCTGGGCCGGATGGTGGAGGTGGAACTGAAGGAGGCGATGCCGCTCACCGGTGGGCTGCTGTTCGGCATGCTGAGCGAGCCGGAAGCCCCGCCGCCCGGATCGCCGGCCCCGCGTCTGGGGGCCCGCCGCCAGGCCGCCTCCCGCGTCCCGCCCCGGGGCAGTGCGCCGAGAAATCCCCCCAAGGGCGTGCGCCGGGGCAAACGCCGCTGATCCCACCGTCGACGGCGGCCTCAATCCCTGCTCCAATCGGATCAGGGAAGAGAGAGACATGAGCCACAGACACTTTGACGCGCCGGACGCCGGTCCGCAGAAACCTCCGGGCACGAAAGCCGTGAAGCCCCGGGATGCCGCCACCCTGATCCTGCTGCGCCGGGATGCCGC
>DAINBM010000419.1:0-2435 GCA_036732965.1 Caulobacteraceae bacterium
GCTCCACCAGCTCATGGGCATGGGACGCCCCCCTCAGGAAGGAATAGGGGGTGGCCACCGCCAGCTCCGCATAGGCTGGACCGGTCACGCGAACAGCCCTTGCACATACCAGCGGGGCGGGGTCGAATCCGTATAAAGACCCTGGCGGAACACCCAGTAACGAAAGCCTTTTTCGTCCTCCAGACGATAATAGTCCCGAGGCCCGGCCTCCGCGATGGCCGGACCCCGCCACCATTCCGGCTCGATCCGTTCCGGCCCCTCGGCGCAGACGACCCGGCGGGCGACGCGGCGCCAGCGGAACCGCTCCGGCGGGCCGTCGGGCAGCTCTGCCAGCACCTCGATGGGCTGGGGCGGCTGCAGCAGGCGCAGGGGCCGCAGGGGCGCACCGGCATAGCGTGCCGCCTCCACCGCCTCCGCGGGGCCTCGCTCCCGGACATAGGGTTCCAGCGTTGCCCCCTCCTCCGGCAGCCGCCGCTCGGGATGATCGGCAAAGCGGCGGACGGCATCTGGACCCAGCCGGGCGGCCAGCCGGTCCGCCAGGGCGGCGAAGTCCGCCGCCCTGTCCGTCTCCTCGCCGGTCAGCTGCATCGCCCTGGGCACCAGAGGCTGCAGCAGAAGGCCGGTCAGCCGCAGCTGATCGAAGCCGAACGCCGCCTCCAGCCCCTCATTGAGACCGGCCAGACGCTCCCGGAACAGGGCCGTGATGGCGTCCTGCTCCCGCACGGGGCGGCTGGTGGCCACCTGCAGCCGCCGGACCGCCCCGTCGACCCGGCAGAGCTCCAGCACCAGCCGCCGGGCTCCCAGCCCCGCCACCTCCAGCCGCGCCCCGAGATCGGCGGCCAGATCACCGATCACCTGCAGGACGTGGTCCTCCAGCCAGATGGGGTCCATCAGACGCCGCTCCGCCCGCCAGGGCGGCACCTCCAGCGCCGTCACCAGGGGCGAGGCCCGCAGGCCCAGGGCCTCGTCCAGCCGGTCCAGCAGGGTGCGCCCCAGCCGCCGCGCCAGGGCCGCCCGGGGCAGGGTCGCCAGCTGCCCGATCCGGCGCAGGCCCAGCCGGTGCAGCAGGGCCAGCTGGTCCGGCGGCAGACGGAGGGCGGCGAAGCCGAGGGGGGCCAGAAGCTCCGCCCCGGCCCCGACCGGCGCGGCGAAATCGTCGGTGTGCACCCGCGCCAGGGCCCAGGCCAGGCCCGGCGTGTCGGCCATGGCCAGGCGCGCGGCAAAGCCCGCCCGGACCAGCCGGGCCCGCAGGTCAGCCATCAGCGCCGCCTCCCCTCCGAACAGATGGGCCCCGCCGGTCATGTCCAGCACGATCCCGTCCGGGGCGTCCACGGCAAGCGCCGGCGTGTAGCGGCGACAGGCCTCCGCCAGCCGGGCAAGCGCCCGGCCATCGGCCACAGGATCGGCCTCCAGCAGACGCACCTCGGGACAGCGGGCGCGGGCATCGGCCAGGCTGAGGCCCGGATGCAGCCCCTCCGCCTCGGCCCGGGCGTCCACCGCCGTCAGCCGCAAGGCCCCCCCGGACCGGGCCACCAGCGCCAGGGCCGACCCCGGATCACCTCCCGCTGAAACCTGTCCTCCAAGAACCTGTCCCTCAGGAACCTGTTCCTCAGGCGACCGCCGCATCCGGTCGGTGGCCAGCCGTTCCAGCCACAGGTGCAGGAAGCGCCTCGGGCGTCCGGAAACAACAGTCCTCACCATCCCACTCCACGATCCAGCGCCCAGAAAACCCGCCTCCGGCGGTGCTGCGGCGATTGCGGCGCAACACCAGCTCGAGCCCCGTCCCCCCGAGCCGGGGCCGCCGCAGCCCCCGTCGCCGGGCAAGGGCCACCGCCCCTTCACTGGGAGCCGCCGCCACCTGCCAGCGGGTCATGGCGGCACTGTTCCCCGAAGGTTGAAGCGCGACGATAAAAGCCATGGAGTCATGACTCTGCGCCCAGAAATTGAACCTCTGACTGGCCGCCAGGCTGATCTGATCCCCCGCTTCCATCTCGGCAATGGCGGCGGCGACCGCGCCACTGCGCAGGGCCTCGTCCAGCACCTGCAGGACCTCCACCGGCCGACGCACCCGCACCAGGGCCAGCCGCGCCGGATCCAGCCCCAGGGCCGCCAGACCGGGACCATAGAGGCCGCCCCCCTCCCGCTCCGCCCCGGCAGACTGGACGATCAGGCCGCGTCCCGTTCCATGGGCAGTTCCATGGGCAGTTCCATGGCCAGTTCCACGGCAGGCCAGGGTACGGGCCATCAGCATGAGGGCAAAGCCCATGACCGGGGCCGGGGCCGCCCCGTCGGCCGGGGTCGCCTCGTGCAGACCGAAGGGCAGACCGCCCCCCTGGAAGCAACCGTCGATCCGATCAAGCCCGAAGGACACGCCGGGCGCCACATGCGGGCTTGCCGACATCGCCTGCGCCCCCCGTGTCGCCCCCATCGGTCCC
>DAINBM010000420.1:0-2435 GCA_036732965.1 Caulobacteraceae bacterium
GGGAACTCACCGGCGATGTGGAGGGAGCGTACCAGGACTACATGAATGCGGTGGAGCTGGCCCCCCAATGGAATGCCCCGAAGGTGGAGCTGAAGCGCTTCACCGTCACGCCGAAATAGGCGCGACGCCCGGTCAGTCGAACAGGGTCCCCTGCGGCGGGCCGCCAGCCGTCGGTGTCGAGGGGGCCGCGGGCCGTCGCGCCGTCCCACCGGCCCCGTTCACCGTCACGTCCCGGGTGCCGTCGGCAAAGACCAGCTGAAGCCCGTCGCCGGCCGCAAGCCCCGCCGCCGCCGTCACCAGCCCCCCGTCCGCGCGATGTACCCGGGCAAAGCCCAGCGCCAGGGGCCGGTTCGGATCCACGGACCGACGCAACTGCTCCAGCCGCTCGAGCCCCGCCGCCTCCTGCGCGAGCCGACGCCGGGCGGCCGTCTGCATCCGCAGGCCGAGGCCCGGCAGGTCGGCGCGCTGGGCGAGGATGACCTGCTGGCGATCGACAGCGCCACCGAGGCGTGTGCCCAGCTCCCCCAGCCGCTGCCCGGCGAGATCCACCGGACGAGACAGCAGCGGGAGCGTCAGACGGGCCGCGACGCCCGTCAGGCGCTGGGCCTGCACCGCCACGTGTCCGGACAGGGCCGCGGTCAGCCGGGAGGCGGCGAAGTCGAAGCGCTGACCAGCCAGCTCCACCAGATCCCCCAGCCGCGGCAAGGCCGCGGCGGCGGCCGCCAGGCGGGTGCGGGAGGCCTCGAGCCCATGGGCAGCGGCCCGGTCCAGACGCCCCCCGGCGACGGACAGGCTGGCCCGGAGGTCGGCCAGCACCGGGGTGGCCATTTCGGCCGCGGCGGTGGGGGTCGGGGCGCGGCGGGCGGCGGCGAAGTCGATCAGGGTGGTATCGGTCTCGTGTCCCACGGCGGAGATCAGGGGGATCCGGCTGGCCGCGGCAGCCCGGGCCAGGGCCTCATCGTTGAACGGCCACAGGTCCTCGACGGAGCCCCCGCCCCGGGCGACGATCAGCACGTCCGGCCGGGGCACGGGCCCCTCCGGCGCCAGGGCATTGAAGCCCGCTATGGCCCGGGCCACCTGGGCCGCGGCCCCGTCCCCCTGGACCACCACCGGCCAGACGATGACCCGCGCCGGCCAGCGGTCGGTGATGCGGTGCAGGATGTCGCGGATCACGGCCCCGGTGGGGCTGGTGATCACGCCGATGACCGAGGGCATCTGCGGCAGGGCGGGTTTGCGGGCGGCGTCGAACAGCCCCTCTGCGGCCAGCCGCGCCTTCAGGCGTTCGAGCTGAGCCAGCAGGGCGCCGACCCCGGCGGGCTCGAGGCTCTCGATGATGATCTGATAGCCCGACCGGGCCGGATAGGTGGTGATCCGACCGGTCACGATCACCTCCAGCCCCTGTTCCGGCTGCGCCCTCAGGCCGCGGACGGAGCCCTTCCAGATCACGCCGTCAATGGCCGCCTTGTCGTCCTTCAGGGTCAGATAGACATGGCCCGAGGCATGGCGGGTGACCTTGGAGATCTCCCCCCGCAGGCGCACATGGCCGAAGGCGTCCTCCAGCGTCCGCTTGAGGGCGAAGGCCAGCTCCGTCACCGAGAAGGCGGGGGCGTTGCCGGGCTCCGGCGCAGCGGAGGCGTAGGGGTCGGTGGAACTCATCCCGCCACCTTAGTGCCGCCCTCCGGTCTTGGGGAGGGGGCCTTGCGGAGGAGAAGCGCTTGCCATGGCCGTCCAGTGCGGCGTAGGAGCGCGGAACCTGGATCGGCCTGCGCGCCGGCCACCGCGGGAAGGCCTGTCATGAATGTACTGCTCGTCGGATCGGGGGGACGGGAACACGCCCTGGCCTGGAAGCTGCGCCAGTCGCCGCAGCTGACCCGGCTGGTGGCCGCACCGGGCAATCCCGGCATCGCCGCCCTGGCCGAGCTGGCCGCCGTGAAGGTCACCGATGTGGAGGGCCTGGTGGCCCTGGCCCGGGACATGGCGGCGGATCTGGTGGTGGTCGGGCCCGAGGCGGCACTGGAGGTGGGGCTGGCGGACGCCCTGGCCGCCGTCGGCATCCCCTGCTTCGGGCCCACCAAGGCTGCGGCGCAACTGGAGACCTCCAAGGGCTTCACCAAGGCCTTCGCCCTGCGCCACGACGTGCCCACGGCCACCTATGCAGACTTCACCGACGGGGCGCTGGCCAAGGCGGCCCTGGACCGCTTCTCGCCCCCCTATGTGATCAAGGCCGACGGGATTGCCGCGGGCAAGGGCGTGGTCATTGCCGAGACCCGGGCCGAGGCGGAACGGGCCATCGACGACATGCTGGGCGGCCAGTTCGGCACGGCCGGCAGCCGTCTGGTGATCGAGGCCTTCATGACCGGCGAGGAGGCCTCGGTCTTCGCCCTGTGCGACGGAAGGACCGCCCGGTTGTTCGGCACCGCCCAGGACCACAAGCG
>DAINBM010000421.1:0-2434 GCA_036732965.1 Caulobacteraceae bacterium
GGCCCTGCAGGAGGGGGAGATCGATCCGGTGGGCGCCAAGCGCCCGGTGAAGGTCGATGTGCGCATCCTGTCCGCCACCAACCGCAATCTCACCGACCAGGTGAAGGAGGGCCGGTTCCGGGAGGACCTGTTCTACCGCCTGAACGTGTTCCCCATCGAGGCCCCGTCCCTGCGCGAACGTCGCGAGGACATCCCCGCCCTGGTGGAGGCCTTCGTCCGCCGGTTCAATGCCGAGGAGGGCCGCCGGGTCATGGGGGCCATGAGTGACACGCTGGCCATGCTCCAGGCCTTCGACTGGCCGGGCAATGTGCGGCAGCTGGAAAACGCCGTCTACCGGGCCATCGTGCTGGCGGACGGACCCTATCTCACCCTGGGCGACTTCCCCGCCATCTCCGGCGTGGCCCCGACCGCCCTGGCCGCAACCCCGTCCGAGCCGGTGGCCCTGAACAGTCTGGCCGCCGGGCCGGGCCCCGCCCCCGCCGACCGCGCGGCCATGGACGGCGATGCCGCCAGCCCCGTCCGCATCCTCGACCACCGGGGCCATCTGCGGACCCTGGAGGATATCGAGCGGGACCTGATCCAGCTGGCCATCGAGATCTATTCCGGTCACATGACCGAGGTGGCCCGGCGGCTGGGCATCGGCCGCTCGACCCTCTACCGAAAGGTGCGGGAACAGGGCCTCGAAGGGGCCATCACCGAGGCGATGTAGCCGCCGGTGGCACCTCCACCGCAGGAAAATCCACCACGATCCGCAGACCCGGACCGGCGTCCTCCGCCCGGATGTCGGCCCCATGGGCATGGGCCACGGCGCTGGCCAGGCTGAGTCCCAGTCCCGAGCCCGGAGAGGTGCGGCTGCGCTCCACCCGGTAGAAGCGGCGGAAGATCTGCGCCCGGTCGGCATCGGGCACGCCCGGGCCGTCATCCTCGACGGTCAGCCGGACCGCCTTGCCCAGATGCTCCACCCGGATCTCGAGGGTGGTGCCGGCAGGGGTGTGGATCAGGGCATTCTCCACGAAATTCGCCAGCATCTGGGTGACCAGCGACTTCTCGCCGGCGATCCATTCCGGCCGCGGGGCATAGAGCTCCAGTACATGATCGGCGTCCTCGGCGGAGGGGCGATAGGCCTCCACCACCTGACGGGCCACCTCGCACAGGTCCAGGCGCTGGAAGGCGGCGAGGTTGGCCCCGGCCTCCAGCTGGCCGATGCGCAGCAGCGCCTCGAAGGTGGTGAGGACGTCGTCGATCTTCTCCACCGCCCCTTCCAGGGCGGCACGATAGGCGTCCGGGTCCGGGGGACCGGCCAGCGCCATCTCCACCCGCTGGCGCAGATGGGCCAGCGGCGTGCGCAGGTCGTGGGCCACGTCGTCGGACACCTGCCGCACACTCACCACCAGGCGCTGGATCTCGTCGAGCATGCGGTTCATGGCCATGGCCAGCTGGTCGATGTCGTCCCGCCGCTCCGGCGGTCGCACGGGCGCGCGCAGGCTCATCTCGCCACTGGTGGAGACCGCATCGGCGGTGCCGGCGATCACCTCGATCCGCCGCAGGATCCGGGTCACATAGCTCAGTCCCACGGCCAGGGCGATGAACAGGGCGGCACCGGAGGTGAGGATGAAGGTCCGCAGGAAGGCGGCCTGCAGCTGGCGAGAGCGTGCCAGGTCCTCCCCCACCGACACCAGGGCCCCGTCCGGCATCCTCGCCGTCAGCACCCGGATGCGCACCACGTCGTCGTCGCTGGTGGGAGTCGCCGCCACCTGCCAGCGCAGGGTGGTGAAGCCTTCCGGGTAGACCTGCTCCGGCAGGTCGCCCGCCAGCCGTCGGCCGGCCGGGTCGGTGATGCGGAAGGTGTAGCCCGAGGGCCGTCGCTCCCGTTCCGAGATCAGCCGCACGGCCTCGGGTGCCTTCTTTGTGGTGTAGAGGCTGGTGATCAGCCCCACCTCCCGCAGGAGCCGCGCCTGGGCGCTCTCCTCCACCGGGGCGGTCAAGGCGAGCCAGGTGGCCAGGCCGGACACGCCGAAGGCGGCGAGGAACAGCAGCGACATGAACGCCGCCACCCGCGCCCGGGTGGACCGGAGGGGCAGCCTAACCTGCATTCAGCATGTATCCGGCACCGCGCACCGTGTGGATGGTCGGGGCAGCGGCCCCGCACGCCTCGAGCTTGGCGCGGATCCGGCTGATATGGGTCTCCACGATGGTGGTCCTGGGATCGAAGTGGAAATCCCAGACATGCTCCAGCAGCATCGTCCGGGTGACCACCCGGTCCGCATTCAGCATCAGGTATTCCAGCAGCTGGAACTCCTTGGGCTTCAGGTCGAGGGGGCGCTCGCCCACCCGGGCGCTGCGCTGCAGGCGGTTCAGCTCCAGCGCCCCCAGGCGGATGATCGCGGCGGCCTGTTCCCTCAGGGGGGCCCGGCGACCCAGGGCATTGACCCGG
>DAINBM010000422.1:0-2427 GCA_036732965.1 Caulobacteraceae bacterium
CCTGCGCCATCTCGTATTGCTTCAGTTCGTCGCGGCTGAAGATGATCAGCTTGCGCGGCTGGAACTCGGCGCAGACCTGACGGGCGAAGGCCCGGCCGAAGGAGCCGGTCCCGCCGGTGACCAGGATCACCTTGTCATTCAGATCGGCCCGGGGCGCGCGGAAGTCACGGCCGATGAGGATCCGGTCCAGGTCCAGGCGGTCGGAGGCGGATGGGGGGCTTTGGGTCATGATCGGAACCGTCAGACCGGGCGCGACTCGCCCGACCCTTCAAGGCTGGCGGGTCAAGGTTAACGAAGCGTGGTTCCGTCGGGGGCATTTTGAATGCGGCTCGCAGATATTCCCCGCCGATGTGTCGCCGTCGTCGCAAACTGGCACTAGAGTCGCTGCGCGATGGATGTTTGGAATGCCGGAATGATCGAGCTTCGAGACCTTGCTGCCGATGATGTGGATCTGCTGTTCCGATGGCGCCAGGAGCCGGAGGTGGATCTGTGGCTGTTCGACCAGCCCCCGGGCCGCTTCGAGGCGCACAAGGCCTGGTTCGACGCGTTTCTGGCCGATCCGGACCGGGTGGGCTGGATCATCCTGCAGGACGGGGCTCCGGCCGGGTTTCTCAATCTCGTGGGGGTCTCGAGCGAGAAGCGTCGCGCCCGCTGGGCCTGGTATATCGGCGAGGCGTCCGCCCGGGGGCGGGGGGCTGGCCGCGCGGCCCAGGCCCTGGGGCTCGAGCGGGCCTTCTCCGAGCTCGGCCTGCAGAAGGTCTGGTCCGAGATCCATGCGGACAACGAGGCGGCGCTGAAGGCACAGGCTGCCGCCGGGTTCCGTCGGGAGGGCTATCTGCGCCGCCACAGCCTGAAGAACGGCATCTATCGGGACGTGGTGCTGCTGGCCATCCTGGCCGAGGAATGGCTCGCGGCCCGGAGCCGGGTCCTGCGGGATCTGGCGGCATCGGGGCTGATCCGGGCCAACCGCTGACCGCGCCCGCTTGCGCGCTGCCCTGAGGGAGGCTACCGCTTTTCCATGAACGCATTTTCGGATCGTCGCGTGCTGATCGGGGTGGGGGCCGGAGCGCTCCTGCTGGTCCTGGTGCTGGTTGCCGTGTTTGCGCGCGGGCACCACGCACCGGTGGTGTCGAACCAGACGGCCGAGGCCGACCGCCTGCAGCTGCAGGTGGACAAGCCGGATCCGAAGACTGCGCCCAAGACCCAGCAGATCCGCTGTTTCGTGAACGGCCAGCTTGTCGGCATGACCACCCTGACCGAATGCGCCCAGAAGAACGGGACCGCCAGCCAGGCGCTGGATGTGGGGCTCGATACGCCGCCTGCGGCCCCCGGCAACGTCATGGCTGCAGCCCCGACCCTGGCGGCGGGCCTGCCGGCGGCCTCGAACCAGACGGCGGAATGCCTGCGCTACGGCGGGGACGGCTGGAAGGGCTACGGCTCCAATGTCGGCCTCGGGGCCTGTGTGCGGGTGCTGTTCCAGGGCCAGTGCGCGAAGCCGGGAGAGGCCTATTACGGCCGCTGGGGTGGGGAGTCCCTGCGCCTGATCCCGGGACGTGTCGAGATCTCCGAAGACAACAAGAAGTTCCGCCTTCTGGTGGAACAGGACGCCGATTGCAGCGTCGCCAGCATGTAGGCGGACCGGACATGGGTGATGTGCGTCATTCCGGCCCGAAGGCCGTATCTCTGGTTCTGCTGCTGGCCGCGGCCGCCGTCGGGCTCGCGGGATGCGAGGCCCCGCCGCCGGACGAGGTCGGCGTGTGCTGGCACATGGTGCTGACCAAGGACGGCAAGGCCCACTACAACCGGCTGGCCGACAAGGTGCCCAATCTCGAGACCTGCGCCATGAAGCTGGAGGTCATGCGCCTGCAGTTCCTTCGGGCCGGCGGCTCCCGCACCGAGATCCAGGGGGCCTATCAGGGCCAGTATCTGTGGCTGCAGCGGGAAGGGGTCTATGTCTCCCAGACCCGGGAGGGCAACCGCTATCCGGCGCTGAAGCGCCTTCCCGACGGCACCCTGGCCGTCCCCAGCGCCGTCCCTGTTCCCTGATCCAGCGCGCCGGTCCGGTGATCCGGCACGGCGGCGATTGACTCCTGTGGGCAAGTCTGGAACAAAGACGGAACATTAATCTTTTCGCGTGGACCGGGCCGGGCGGCGGTCTAGGCTCGCGCCTCGAATCCAACACTGCGGCGAGCGCGCCTCGCCAGTAAATGAGGGCACACCCATGGCCGGCAGCGTCAACAAGGTCATCCTGATCGGCAATCTGGGCAAGGACCCGGAAATCCGCACCCTCAATTCCGGTGATCGGGTCGCCAATCTGCGCATCGCCACCAGCGAGACCTGGCGCGACAAGATGAGCGGGGAGCGCAAGGAAAAGACCGAGTGGCACCAGGTCGTGATCTTCAACGACAACCTCGTGAAGGTGGCCGA
>DAINBM010000423.1:0-2427 GCA_036732965.1 Caulobacteraceae bacterium
GTTCGCGGCGGACCGGGGCAACGCCCGGGTCTCGGATCGGTACGATCCCCTGTCGCCCCCGGCGCTCCGGGTCCTGAAGACCATCTGTGATGCCTGCGCCGAGACCGGCACGCCGGTGTCGGTGTGCGGGGAGCTGGCCGGTCGGCCGCTGGAGGCCTTTGCCTTGATCGCGCTGGGATTCGAGCGGCTGTCCGTGCCGCCGGCGGGGGTCGGTCCGGTGAAGCGGATGATCCTGTCCGCCGACCGCGAGGCCGCGCGCCGCAGCATGGCAGGGTTCTTGAAAGGCACGTCCGGATCGGTTCGCAACGAGATCGAGACACTGGCCCGTAAACTAAATGTCGCACTATAGCGCATTGTTTTTAGAGGAATTATCTGATAATTCCGGCCGTCTCTTCGTTGCAGGATGGATCGTGTCGGGGGCCCGTTGCCGGTGTGGCGCGGCCTCGTTGAGTTGGTAAGGGTTTAGCTCGCAATGGCACCGTCGGAAGCGGGTCATGTCAGTCCGGCGCTGCGGTTGGTCGACCCGCTGGGCGATCGCGTCGGCCCGTCTCCGGAAGCCTATGATCAGCTGGGCCTCTATCTGCGGGCCGTGCGCGATCACCGCGGCTGGGGCCTCGTCGAGCTGGCCTCGACCACCCGGATCCGCAAGTCCTACCTCGCCGCCATCGAGAACGGCGACATGTCCGCCCTGCCGTCCCGTCCGTTTGCCCTGGGCTATGTCCGGGCCTATGCCAAGGCCCTGGGGCTGGACGGCGAACTGGCCCTGGCGCGGTTCAAGCAGGAACATCCGGAGCGGCAGGAGCCCCTGCGCGCCCCCGTGGGTGTCAAGCACGAGAGCGACACCAGCCGTCCGATGGTGACCCTGGCGGTGGCCGGTCTGATCGGGGCCGTGGTGATCTGGAACGTGGTTCAGCGGGTCATCGCCCTGGCCGATCCGCCGCCGACCTCCACCGCTGCGGCGGATCGGCTGTTTGACGCGCCCCCGCCACCGCCCAGGACCAACGGGGCCTTCGCCCTCGGGGTCCCCACGGCGCCCCCCGCGGAATCCACCACCCCTGCCCCCTATGTGACGCCCGGGCTGGAGAACGTCATCTCGCCGATGACCGCCTCCGCCAAGGCCGAGACCGGTGGGCTGGACGAGGCCACCGCCGGTGCCACGTTCGAGGCCCGGGGGCAGATCTTCGGGGCCTCCGCATCCGTTCCGGGCATCCTCATCCAGGCGCGCAAGTCGGCCCTGCTGGTGGTGCGGCGTCCGGACAAGCAGGTGTTCTTCGCCCGCCAGATGAAGGCCGGGGAGGCGCTGCGCGCGCCGCTGGGCCGGGGCCTGATGCTCGACGTGACGGAACCTTCGGCCTTCTATGCCTATGGCTCTGCCGGTCTGGTCGGCCCCTTGCCCACGCCGCAGACGGGCATCGACAAGCTGGGGGCCGATGCCCAGGCTCAGGTTCAGGCCCAGGCCCAGATGCAGGC
The DNA here is from genome assembly GCA_036732965.1 of Caulobacteraceae bacterium. Classification (GTDB taxonomy): domain Bacteria; phylum Pseudomonadota; class Alphaproteobacteria; order Caulobacterales; family Caulobacteraceae; genus CAIMFV01. Next base: position 1,471 of record DAINBM010000423.1, read on the forward strand.
GAGAGCCGCCGCCCTGCCCGGGACGCCCCCGACCGCGCCACCGCAATAGGCAATCCCGGGCCGCCACTGGCAGGTTCGGCCAGAACGTCCTAGATGTGGGCCATGAGCGCTTCCCAAGACCCCAGCCATCATCGTCCCTGGCGCCGGATCGATCGCCGCCCCAGCCGCAAGATCCGTGTCGGCTCGGTGGAGGTGGGGGGCGATGCGCCCATCACCGTGCAGTCCATGACCAACACCCTGACCGCCGATGCCCGGGCCACCATCGCCCAGGTCCAGGCTCTGGAGGCAGCCGGCGCGGACATCGTCCGGGTCTCCTGCCCCGACGAGGAGTCCACGGCGGCCTTTCCGGAGATCGTCCGGGCCGCGAAGGTCCCGCTGGTGGCGGATATCCACTTCCACTACCGCCGGGCGATCGAGGCCGCCCGGGGGGGCGCCGCCTGCCTCCGGATCAACCCCGGCAACATCGGCTCGACGGCCCGGGTGCGGGAGGTGGTCCAGGCGGCGCGGGATCACGGGTGTTCCATGCGCATCGGCGTCAATGCCGGGTCGCTGGAGCGGGAGCTGCTGGAGCGCTACGGCGAGCCCTGTCCCGAAGCCATGGTGGAGAGCGCGCTGAGCCACGCCCGGATCCTGCAGGATCTCGATTTCCACGAGTTCAAGATCAGCGTGAAGGCGTCGGACGTGTTCATGACCGTCGCTGCCTACCAGCAGCTGGCCGAGGCCATCGACTGCCCCCTGCACCTCGGCATCACCGAGGCCGGGGCCCAGCGCACGGGCACGGTCAAATCCGCCATCGGCATGGGCTCGCTCCTCTGGGCCGGCATCGGTGACACCATCCGGGTCAGTCTCGCTGCCGATCCGGTGGAAGAGATCAAGGTCGGCTTCGACATCCTCAAGTCCCTGGGCCTGCGGCATCGGTGGGTGAACATCATCGCCTGCCCCTCCTGTGCCCGGCAG
>DAINBM010000424.1:0-2417 GCA_036732965.1 Caulobacteraceae bacterium
TGGGCAGCTGCGTGGCGGCCTGCATGCGCGACCCCGTGGCCGGGATCGGCGGGCTCAATCACTTTCTGCTGCCGGGCGATGACAATCGATCCAGCCAGATGCGGCACGGGGTCCATGCCATGGAACTGCTGGTGAACGGCCTGCTCGCCCGGGGCGCCCGGCGGGACCGGCTGGAGGCGAAGCTGTTCGGCGGTGCCCGAATGCTGTCGGGCCTCACCGATGTCGGCCATCAGAACGCCCTGTTCGCTGAGCGATTCCTGAAGCGCGAAGGCATTCCTGTCGTGAATTCCAGCCTTGGCGGAGATCAGGCCCGTCGCATCCAGTTCTGGCCGGTGTCCGGACGGGTACGTCACCTGTTCGTCGAGAAGCAGGCCAATACCGTTTTCGAGGCGGAACGTCGCCGCCCCACCCCGGTTGCTCCCGTCCACGACGGCGCAGTGGAGTTGTTCTGATATGGCCAAAGCCGCAAAGACTTCGTCCCCGAACGCTGTCCCCAGCGTCACCGTCGCCAGCGTCGGCGAGGGAGGCTCGCCCCTCTCGACCGTGCTCATGGCCGTCGCCTCGGAGGTGCGGGACCTGGCCGCCGCTGCGGATGGTCTGCAGGACCTGGTCGGCTCGCTGCTGACCGATCCCCTGGCCATGGCCGATTCCCGCGCCCTGGAACGGGGGCAGGCCCTCGATGCCGTGGTCCAGCGGCTGCAGGCGCTCGAGACGTTCCTCGCGACGCTGGCCCCCTCCGTCAAACCCGAATGGGCCGTGGATCCGCGCGCCGCCGCCGACCGGCTGCTGTTGGCAAGCCTGGCGCAGAAACTTTCCGGCATTGCGGTGGAGACCGTTCCCGAGGACCGTGGGGAGTGTGACTTCTTCTGAAGTCCGGACCGCCGCCGATCCTCATCTCTGGGTGAATGCCCGGTCTAGGTGCGGACAGGCGCGAATTCTGACGCAACGGGAACGAGGCGGGACCAGGTGGCACGACGGGATCTGACGGGAGCGATCAACTTCACCCATCTGGACGCCTACACGGCTGGGGATGCCACCCTGACGGAGGAGGTCCTCGCCCTGTTCGAGGAGCAGGCCAGCCTCTGGATGCGGCTGCTGACCGCGGAGGCACCGGCCGACAGTTGGCGGGACGCCGCCCATACCCTGAAGGGCGCGGCCCTGGGGATCGGCGCTGACGCCCTGGCCCGGGCCTGCAGCATGGCCGAACGCGAGTCCGGATTGGCTGTGAGCGCACGAGCGGGCCTGCTGGACGCTGTCCATGCCGAACTGAACGCCGTCCTGGCCGACATCGCCGCCTGGCGCCATCAGGTGGCGCTGGACGGTCTGCGGGGCTGAGGCCGCCTACCAGTCCGGGATGAGGATGCGGCGCGCTGCGTCACAGTCCCGGGCGATCTGATCCTTCATGGCCTGCAGGCCGTCGAACTTTTCGTCGCCGCGAATGAAGGCGGTCAACTCCACATCGAGGGTCTGGCCGTAGAGATCCTCGTCGAAGTCGAACAGGTTGACCTCGAGCCGCTTGTCCACCCCGTCCACCGTCGGGCGATGGCCGATATAGGCAACCGACGGGATTTCCCGGCCGTCGGGCAGGCGGGTCCGGGCAGCGTAGATCCCTTCGGCGGGGCGGATGAAGTCGCCGAACTGGATATTGGCCGTGGGAAAGCCGATGGTCCGGCCGATCTTGTCCCCGTGCACCACCACGCCCTCGATGGTGAAGGGGCGGCCCAGCAGACGCGCGGCCTCGTCCGGTCGCCCATGTTCGATGGCGTCCCGGATGGCGGAGGACGAGCATTTCTCGCCGGTATCACAGGTCACCGGCTGGGCAATGGTGACGCCGAAGTCGAGGGCCTTGCCGAGGTCCTGCAACCGCTGGGGATTGCCGGCGCGGCCCTTGCCGAAGGCGATGTCGAAGCCCGCGCTCACGTGTCGGGCACCGATCCCGCGGGCCAGCACATCCTCGGCGAACTGGTGATCGGTCATGCCGGCAAGCGTCGCGTCAAAGGGCAGCCGATAGAGGATGTCGACACCCAGCGCCTCGAGGGCCCGGGCCTGCTGATTGGTGGTCATCAGTCGGAACGGGGGCGACGCGGGCTGGAACCAGCGTCGGGGATGCGGTTCGAAGGTGACCACGCCGAGGTCCGTTCCGAGTGCCCGCGCTGCCCGGGCTGCCTCGGCAATGACCTGGCGATGGCCCAGATGCACGCCGTCGAAATTGCCGAGTGCCACCGACGCCCCGCGATCATCCGCGGCGACGTCGCGCCAGTCGGTCACGATCCGAAGACCGCGGTGCGCTGCCGGGCTCATGGACGCGAGCTCATTGCGCCGGTGCGCCGCTGGGCACCATGATCAGGGCCTCGCCTTCCACCACGGTCTTCCCTTCCACCGTGCAGACCGTCTTCAGTGAGGCCCGGGCCTTGGCC
>DAINBM010000425.1:0-2416 GCA_036732965.1 Caulobacteraceae bacterium
TGTGCTGCAGGACGCTGCCACCGACGTGTTCGCCATGGCGGCGGAGGAGGGCTGGAGCGACCCCCTGGTGCGCAAGGCCCTGCAGTTCATTGAACGCCGCCAGCGCAACCGGGCCGCCCAGATGCGCAGCCGCTTTGCCGATCTCGACGATGCCGTGGCTGCGTCGGAAACGGGGATGACCCGGGAGATCGCCCAGGAGATCGGCTATCTCAGCGGCCTCAAGCCCACCACCACCGCCAAGATCTTCACCGATCCGGGCGGCGAGGGGCTGGCGGTGCTGTGCAAGTCGGTGGGCCTGTCCAAGGCCCGTCTCCTCGCCCTGTGGCGCAGCATGCGGCGTCCGGAGCGCACCTCCACGGGCGAGACGGCCCCGGCCCTGGCCAATACGCTGGCCGTGTTCGACCTGATGGCCGTGGACCGGGCCCAGACGGTGCTGCGCTACTGGAACTGGGCCCTCACCTCGGCCCTGACCCCGGCCCTGCTCCAGGCCGTGCGGGAGGGGGACGAGGAAGGGCTGGCGCAATATTCGCTGCCGGAGCGTTCAGCCTTCCTCGCCCTCAGCCCGCCGCCGGCGCGATAGGCGCGCAACGCCTCCCGCCCCGGGGCGGCGGCGGGTGATTCGCTTCAGGACCAAAAACTGACGGCCCGGAACGGGCATATTCCTGCCCGTGTAACAGTTGATCCGGCTGCCGGGCAGGTATTTCCGCGCTCGGTTAAGCTGACATTCAAAATGCGTCATTGGGACTAAACTTATCTGATCCTGTGACCGAAATCGTCCTTGATGGCCGTGGAGTCCCGCCGTTTCCCGATGGACAATGAATATTCATCCATTCCATAAGCGTTGCAGCACCACTGGCAGCGTCACCGGCAGCCCTGCGGCCGCCGGACCATGGAAGAGGGCCGAAATGGACGAAAAACTTGATCTGCTGGGCATGACGACTGAGATCGTCTCCGCCTATGTCGGCAACAACACAGTGACGTCCGCAGACGTGCCGGCCCTGATCCAGAGCATTCACCGCGCCCTTGCCGGCGTGTCCCAACCGGCGGAGGTGGTCGATACCTCGCCGAAGGAGCCGGCCGTTCCGGTCAAGCGCTCGATCACGCCCGACTTCCTCATCTGTCTGGAGGATGGCCGCAAGTTCAAGTCCCTGAAGCGGCACCTGCGCACCAAGTACAATATGAGCCCCGAGGATTACCGGGCCAAGTGGGGCCTGCCCAGGGACTATCCCATGGTGGCCCCCAACTATGCGCGGGCCCGGTCCGACCTCGCCAAGCAGATGGGCCTGGGTCAGGGAGGGCGCGGCGCCGCCTGACCGTCCGCGCCGTCTCTTCCGCCTTGCCATTGCAGCGCCCGTCCGGCTTGCCGGGCGGGCGTTTTGCCGCATGCGGGGCGGCGGACCGGGCACGCTGCCGGAGCGCGAAGGGATTCCGATTTCGTTAACCAAAAACTGCTTGCCAGCGATTCGATGTTTAAGAGATAGTTAGCAAAGTGATTCCAAGGGTTTGTAGGCGAAACTGGATATGGAGCATTCGATCAGGCCACCGGCGGCAGCCAGCAGCGGACACGAAGAGGTGTTCGCCTACTGGTCGTCCCTGCGCCAGGAGGGTCGGCTTCCCTGCCGCGCCCAGATCGATCCGTGGAAGCTCAAGAAGCACCTGCCCAATATCAGCCTGATCGACGTGGTCCGCGGACCGGACGGCCAGATCGGCTATCGCCAGCGCCTGGCCGGCACCGGTCTCTACCTCGTCTATGGCCGGGAAATCACCGGCCGCGCCCTGGAGGAGGTCTATCCCGACGCGGATGCCGACTACTGGCGGGAACAGCTGCACAAGGTGGTGGCCGCCGGTCGTCCGACGGTGGGCCGGCACACGGTCACCCACCGGCCCGGCGGGGCCTGCTCCATCGTCTGGATCCGCCTGCCCCTGGCCAGCGACGGACAGAACGTGGACATGATCCTGGGCTTCGACACCCCGGTCGGGGCCTCCCTCGGCCGCTACGCCTCGGGCATCCGGGCCGCCTGATCGCCGCCCGTTTGCGGCTCTCTCCCCTCGAATTTCAGGACCCGTTCCCTGGCCGAACGGCGCCGGTTTGCGGCGACTTATTCCCCTCCCGGTCGTAGACTTGTCCGCGTTGCAACTTCCGGTCGTTAATATGGGCCCCGGCGGACCGTCCGCCAGGAAAGGGGAATACCATGACCAGGATGTCTACAGTCGGCCACCCGGCCCCGGCGCCCCGGGCTGCGGGTCGCCACACGGTCTTCGATCCCGCCACGCCCGCCACCCAGGACCCGGCCCGGATCGACGCTGCCCGCCTCGATGCCGCCATGGCGGGGTTCGTCACCTATGTGGTCAGTGTCGCCACCGGGGTTGAGGCGGGCAAGATCTTCGCCACCACCCGGCACTCCGCCGCGGCGGC
>DAINBM010000426.1:0-2414 GCA_036732965.1 Caulobacteraceae bacterium
CCTCCACCGACGCCGTGTCCCGGGTGCGGCGGCTGTTCAACGCCCAGAAGGCGGGACACGCGGGCACGCTGGATCCCCTGGCCACGGGGGTCCTGCCCATCGCGCTGGGGGAGGCGACAAAGACCGTTCCCTATCTGATGGAGGCGGACAAGACCTACCGCTTCACCATCCGCTGGGGCGAGACCACCGCCACCTTCGACCGGGAAGGGGCCGTGACAGCCGCCTCCGATGCCCGCCCCACCCGCGCGGCCATCGAGGCGGCCCTGCCGGCCTTTGTCGGCGAGATCGATCAGGTGCCGCCAGCCTATTCCGCCATCAAGGTGGACGGCCAGCGGGCTTATGACCTCGCCCGGGAAGGGGTCGAGGTGGTGCTGGAGACCCGCAAGGTGCGGGTGTTCTCCGCCACCCTCGCCGATGTGCCGGACCCGGATCATGCGGTCATCGATGTCCATTGCGGCAAGGGCACCTATGTCCGCGCCATCGCCCGGGACCTGGCCGAGCAGCTGGGGGTCTGCGGGCATGTTTCGGTGCTGGCCCGCACCCGCGTGGGACAGTTTTCCGAATCCGACGGGATGACACTGGAAAATCTGCAGGATTTGGTGCATAGGGGGGTCGGACTGGACGGCATGTTGCCGGTCGAGACCGCGCTGGACGACATCCCGGCGCTGGCCGTGACCGGAGAGGACGCCTTCTGGCTCAGCCAAGGGCGACCGATCGTTCTCGTTCCCCGCCAGGTCGAAAACTTGAAGGCGTGTCTCGTTCCCCGGACCATCGGAGGACAGGACGCGTCTCGAACTGTTTTGGCCACGCGGAACGGAAAGGCGGCCGCCCTTTGCGAACTGCGCGCGGGCCGGCTCAACCCCACCCGCGTGTTTCACCTCGAACCGGAGTCATGACGATGTCGATTACCGTTGAACGCAAGGCCGAAGTCATCGCCGCCCATGCTCGCTCTGAAGGCGACACGGGTTCGGCGGAAGTGCAGGTCGCGATCCTCTCCGAGCGGATCTCGAACCTCACGGAACACTTCAAGACCCACAAGAAGGACAACCACTCGCGCCGCGGGCTGCTGAAGCTCGTGTCCACGCGTCGTCGTCTGCTGGACCACCTGAAGGTGACCGACCTCGGCCGCTATCAGGCCCTGATCGAAACCCTCGGCCTGCGCCGCTAAGGCACCGACCGGGTTTTCAACCGTCGTTGTCTTCCCCGCCGCCCGGCAGGCGCGGTGCGGGGAGATGGCGCCGTCGGCCCCCTGCGATGCGTTGCAGCGACCGGCGATACTTGCCACGCGAGGGTCCGAAGCGATCCTCCATCGCCTGCCGAACGGCGCCGCCATGGGGTGTCGCCGTCGATCTGGAGAGGATACCCGGACCCGTCCGCACCGTTCGCGCCCGCCCCTGTCCGCCCGCCTGGAATTCGCCTTGCGGGGCTAAAACAGAAAGAATCCAACATGTTCGATATCAAGCGCAAGAGCCTTGAATGGGGCGGCCGCAAGCTGACCCTCGAGACCGGCCGCATCGCCCGTCAGGCCGATGGCGCCGTCCTCGCCACCTATGGTGAAACCACCGTGCTGGCGACCGTCGTCGCCGCCAAGGCCCCGAAGCCCGGCCTCGACTTCTTCCCCCTGACCGTGAACTACCAGGAAAAGACCTTCGCCGCGGGCAAGATCCCCGGCGGCTTCTTCAAGCGCGAAGGCCGTCCGACGGAAAAGGAGACCCTGGTCTCCCGTCTGATCGACCGCCCGATCCGTCCCCTGTTCGTCAAGGGCTTCAAGCACGAGACCCAGGTGGTCGTGACCGTGCTCAGCCATGACCTCGAGAACGATCCGGACATCGTGGCCATGGTCGCCGCTTCCGCCGCCCTGACCCTGTCCGGCGTGCCCTTCATGGGTCCCATCGGTGCCGCGCGCGTGGGCTTCATCGACGGCCAGTATGTGCTGAACCCGACCCTGGACCAGATGGCCGACAGCCGCCTGGACCTGGTGGTCGCCGGTACCCAGGACGCCGTGATGATGGTGGAATCGGAAATCCAGGAGCTGAGCGAGAGCGAGGTGCTGGGTGCCGTGACCTTTGCCCACAAGAGCCTGCAGCCGGTGATCGATGCGATCATCGAACTGGCGGAACATGCGGCGAAGGAGCCGTGGGACTTCCAGGCGGAGGACTTCTCCGACGTGGTCACCAAGATCAAGGCCCTGGTCGGCGAGGACATCCGCAAGGGTTACGAGCACAAGGGCAAGGCCGAGCGTCATGACGCCATCGGTGCCGCCAAGGCCAAGGCTGCCGCGGCCCTGCTGAAGACCGAGGAAAACCCCGACGGCGTCGATTCCGCCAAGTTCGGTTCGGCCTTCAAGGAATGCGAAGCCGACGTGCTGCGTCGCGACATCATCGAGCATGGCCGCCGGGTGGACGGACGTCCCC
>DAINBM010000427.1:0-2411 GCA_036732965.1 Caulobacteraceae bacterium
CCGTGGCCCTGGTCCTGACCGTGGCGGGCAAGCTCACCGGCGTGGTCGCGCCCCTGTTGCTGGGTCAGGCGGTGAACCGCCTGAGCCACCGAGCCGGACCGGCGGCGCAGCTGGGTTTCACGTTTGCGGCCCTTGTGGTGGGATGGGCCCTGATCCGGTTCCTGTCCGCCGCCGCACCGCAGATGCGGGACATCGTCTTCGGACCGGTGGCGATGGCGGCCCAGCGGCGCTCGGCGGCCGAGACCTTCGCCCACGCCCTGCGCCTGTCGCTGGACTATCACCAGACCAAGCGGACGGGGTCGCTGGCCCGGACGGTGGATCGCGGGGCAAGGTCCGTGGACTTCCTGCTGCGGGTTCTCGTGTTCAACCTGGCACCCACCGCGCTCGAACTGGTGTTCGCCGCCGGGGTGCTGGCGCGGGCCTATGACTGGCGGTTCGCGGCCACGGCGGTGGTGACGGTGGCCATCTATGGCGTCCTGACCTTTGCCATTTCCGATTGGCGGATCGGGCATCGCCGCAAGCTGAACGAGGCGGACAGCGAGGCCTCCGGTCGCTCCATCGATGCCCTGTTGAACTACGAGACCGTGAAGGTGTTCGGAGCCGAGGCCCGGGCGGCCGCGGATTATGACCGCGCGCTGACCGCTTACGGGGAAGCCTCCGAGCAGGCCAACGCGTCACTGGCGATCCTGAACATCGTGCAGTCGGGGATCATGAGCCTGGGGCTCGGGGTCATGGCCCTGCTGGCGGGCTATCAGGCGGCCAACGGGCGCATGGGACCGGGGGACGTGACCGCCTCGATCCTGATCCTGATCTCCCTGTATCAGCCCCTGAACATCCTGGGCTTTGCCTACCGGGAAATCCGGCAGTCCCTGATCGACATGGAATCCATGCTGCTGCTGAAGGCGCTGGAGCCGGACATTGCCGATGCCCCGAACGCCCAGACCCTGCCGGTGGTGCCGCGCGGGCAGGGGGGGCGGCTGAGCTTCGAGTCCGTCGGCTATCGTCATGGGGCCCGGGCGGAGGGGCTGAGCGGCATCTGTTTCGAGGCGGCACCGGGGCAGACCGTGGCGCTGGTCGGCCCCTCTGGCGCGGGCAAGACCACGCTTGTGCGCCTGGCGCTTCGACTGATCGATCCGCAGGAGGGGCGGGTGAGCCTGGACGGGGTGGACCTGCGCCAGCTCCGGCTGGCGGAGCTGCGACAGGCCGTGTCCCTCGTGCCGCAGGACGTGGCGCTGTTCAATGACACCCTGGCGGCCAATATCGCCTATGCCCGACCGGACAGCACGGCCGAGGAGATCGCCGCCGCCGCCGAGGCTGCGGAACTGGGACCGTTCATCCGCCAGCTTCCCGAAGGCTTCGAGACCCGGGTGGGGGAGCGGGGTCTGAAGCTGTCCGGTGGGGAACGTCAGAGGGTCGGTCTCGCCCGCGCGCTGCTGGCGGATCCGCGCCTGTTGATCCTGGACGAGGCCACCAGCGCGCTGGACAGTCGGACGGAAGCGGCGATCCAGCAGACATTGCGCCGGGCCCGGGCGGGACGCACCCTGCTGGTGGTCGCCCACCGTCTGTCGACCATTGCCGATGCCGACCTGATCCTGGTGATCAAGGGGGGCGAGATCGTCGAGCGCGGCGATCACGAAAGTCTGCTTGCGGCCGATGGGGAATATGCGTCCCTCTGGCGCAAGCAGACCCGCGACACCTGAACCGAGATACAACCGTTTCCGCATGCAACACCTGAAGGATGTCCGATGAAGTATCTGCACACCATGGTCCGGGTCGCCGATCTCGATGCGGCACGGCATTTCTACTGCGATCTGCTGGGCCTGCAGGAGGTCCGCCGTTACGACAACGAGGCAGGGCGCTTCACGCTGGTGTTCCTGGCGGCACCCGAGGACGTGGAGCGGGCCCGGATGGACCAGGCCCCCACGGTGGAACTGACCCACAACTGGGATCCCGAGGCCTATGCCGGGGGGCGCAATTTCGGCCACCTGGCCTATGAGGTGGATGACATCTATGCGAGCTGCGCGCGCCTGGAGGCCGGCGGCGTGACGATCAACCGGCCGCCCCGGGATGGCCGGATGGCCTTCGTCCGCTCCCCGGACGGGATCTCCATCGAACTGCTGCAGAAGGGCGGGGCGCTGGCCCCCGCGGAGCCCTGGCTGAGCAAGCCCAACATCGGCGCCTGGTAGGCGCGGAGGCGGACATGGCGCTTCTTCCGGACAGTTCCGCCCTCGCCGTCCTCGACTATGCGGGGATTGCGGTGTTTGCCGCGACGGGGGCGCTGGCCGCGGCCCGTCGCGGGCAGACGATCGTGACCTTTGCCTTCTTCGCGGCGGTGACCGGCGTGGGGGGCGGGACCCTGCGGGATCTGTTGCTGGGGGTGCCGGTCTTCTGGGTGCGCGAGCCCCGGTACA
>DAINBM010000428.1:0-2411 GCA_036732965.1 Caulobacteraceae bacterium
CGCGCAGGCCCTCGCTGGCGGACGCTGATCCCAGAGCCGCGGCGATCCGCGCCTGGGCCGGCCCGGTGAACGCAATATTCCAGTCCAGCACGGCGGGCAGCAGCACGCAGGAACAGATCCCGTGCGGAACCCCCGCCACCGCGCCCAGCTGGTGGCCGATCCCGTGGCTCGCGCCAAACGGCGTCCTGTCCAGACCGGCCGACGCCATCCACACGGCCTGTTGCGACCGCAGCCGTGCGCCCAGGTCGTCGGACGAACCGGCCGTCACCCGGAGAGACTCAGCCAGCTGGGCCAGACCCGCCAGGGCCAGCGCATCCGTATAGGGCGTCGGCGCCATCGAGCAGACCGTCTCCACCGCATGGTCCACCGCCCGGATCCCCGTCGAGAGCCAGAGGTCGCGGGGCGTATGCAGGGTCAGTTGCGGATCGAGGATTACCTCCACCGGGCCGATGCCGGGACCCGCAACCCCGCCCTTGATCTGGGTCTGCGGATCGGTCAGCCCGCCGAGGTCCGAGAACTCCGCCCCCGACAGGGTGGTGGGAACGGCGATCTGGCGCACCGACGGCATGGACCAGTTGGGGCTCTTGCCTGACAAGTCCAGAGCCCGTTCGGCGCCGCTGGCCAGTACGGCCAGGGCCACCTTCACCGTATCGATCGGGGAGCCCCCGCCGAAGGACACGACGAGATCGACCTGCTCGTCCCTCAGCACCCGCACCAACGCATCGACGGTGGGCGCAGGCGTATGCGGCTGCACACCTTCAAAAAGGCCGGCACACCGATCGCCCAGGGCGGTCTGCGCCTGCCGTGGCGTGGAGGATGCGCGGCTCAGGGAGGGCGAGGCGACGATCAGCGCGCGGCGCGCGCCCCGACGTGCCACAGCCTCCGTGACCGCGGCGACAGCGCCTTCGCCCCAGCTCACCCGGGCGAGGCCATTGAAGCTGTAGGCGCCTGCGCCCAGCGTTTCCGAGGCGTCCTGTGACAAGCCGATCCCTTCCCGTTCAACCAACGGCAACCTGCGCCGCCTTGATCGTTTGATCAGGACTATACAGGGGCTGATCAATTGATCAAGATGCCTCAGCAACGGAAATCGTCCGAGGAAACATGTCCGCACCAAAGTCCAAGCCTCCGGCGCAGCAGAGCGCCGGCGACGCCCGGGAGCGGATCATGGCGGCGGCCCGGAAAAGCTTTGCATCCGCAGGGTTCGAGGGCGCGGCCACCCGGCAGATCGCCGCCGAGGCGGGGGTGGCGCAAAGCCTGCTGCTCTATCACTTCAAGTCCAAGGACGCCTTGTGGCGGGCGGTCATCGACCAGATGTTCGGCGACCTGAACGGCCGCATGGCCGTCGCCGCCCGGCGGGCGCGGGGCGTATCCGTGCGCGAGCGGCTGATGTCGGTGATCCGGGCCTTCATCGACCTGTGCGCCGAGGATGCGGACATCCACCGGATCATGACCATCGAGGGCCGCCAGCCCACGGACCGGCTGCGCTGGCTGGTGGACCAGCACCTGCGCGACAATTATCGCGCAGCCTGCGCCATGATCCAGGAAGGCCAGGCCCTTGGCGTCGTCAGACCAGGCGACCCCACCCTGCTCTATTACAGCTTCATCGCCATCGCCGGCACCGCATTCAGCCTGGCCCCGGAAATCGAACTGGTGAGCGGGAACGCAGTGGTAGTCGATCCTGCAGCGATCGAGCGGCTTATCACGACCTTGCTGTTCGTTGGAGAATGACCTCCAGCATGAACCCTTCATGCGCGAGAGGCAGAGGTTTCGGCATTTTCAGAAAGTGATCACATCGCACCCGGAATCGACAAAGTTAATTGGGCATGCGACAGGGCGCGCCGTCCCCCACCCCAAATCAGGCAGCTACCGTTCGGCTTAAGATCAGCAGCACGATGGCCGTGCTCACCAGGCAGAGATGCTCAACGGGGATTTCGGGCTCTCAGCTACCGTTGGGAATTTCTGCTTTCCGGACCTGACCCAACCGGGCCCGGAACGGCAAGTTTCAGGAGCGGCACGCGGCGCAGGAATCGACACATAGCTGCCGTTGCTGATCGGCGCTGAGGATTGTCAGCTTAATCGGCCAAGAAAACTCGGTGCCCTTGCCATCCCAAATTTAGGCGCAGTTCGCCCCTGACCAGGCTTGGAATGCTGCGGCGCGGAACTCCCGAAGTGTTCGTCGGGTCGTGAGATGCCGCTGCGTGTAGAACGTATTGTAGACCGATGCGTGGGTCGTCAGGAACCGTTGAGCCGACGACCCAGACTTGAAACCCTGCATCTTCCGCTCCCTTCGTCGGATCGGCAGATGACTGTTTTCGGCCCGGTTGTTTTCCCGCAGGCGACCAGGCCGGTGGATGTGTCCGAGACCGAGGATGGCGAGCGCTGCCGGATAGGATTTGAGGCCATCGGTCGTG
>DAINBM010000429.1:0-2395 GCA_036732965.1 Caulobacteraceae bacterium
CTCTGCCAGCAGCCGCAGCCACCACGGCTGGTCGGGGGCCAGCGCGATCACCGCGGCACCCTGCGGAGGGCGGGCGGCGGCCAGGGCGATTTCCGGCCGGTCCGCCAGCATGTAGCGGGTGGTGGTTCCGAACCGGGCGCGGGCGAGATCGATGATCCGTCCGCCCGTTCGCCCCGGTGCCAAGGCCACGGCGGGTGCCCCGCAGCGGCGACGCTGCTCCCCGGCCAGTTCCCGCCAAAGTCGCTGGACCAAGGCACCGGGCAGGCCGCTATCGTGGCTGAGGGACCGGATCAGTCGGGCTTCCTCCGACGGGTGGAGGGCCGGTCCCTGCAGACGGGCGGCAAGGTCGGCCAGCAGGTCGAGGTCCAGCAGGGGCGTCGACGGTGCGGCGGCGGTGGGGGCGTCGGTCATGTCAGAACAGTCTCGGAGACGGCCCCAGCAAAACCGGGCCCAGATGGGCACCTGCCGGGTCGAAGGTGAGGGGCAACGCCACCATCCGACCCCCGTCCGGGGCCGTCAGGGTGAGGGGAACGGAGCCGGTCGGGTGCCCGTCGACGCCGAAGTCGAGCCGCCCCGCGCCCGCGGCCAGGCGCAAATCCGGCCCCGGGGGCGTGGTGGGGTCGATGTCCAGACGGCCCCCGGCCGCCTGCCAGTGGCGCCCGGCGGTGGACCAGTCGACGCCCTGCAGGGCATCCCTCCGGTGCAGACGCACCGACAAGGCCGCGCTGACCCGGCGATCGTGGAACAGGACCGCCGCCACGGTTCCCGGGGTCAGGGTCCCGTTGTCGATGCGGATCAGGGCCTCCGCCGCTGTCGGATCCTTCAGGGCGGTCCGGGTATAGAGTTCGATCCGATCGGCCCGGGCCAGACTGAAGGGTCGCGCACCGGGCGGGGTCGTCAGCACCAGATCCACCGCCTCCACCGCCAGCCGGGGCGTCGGGGCGTCGAGGGCCGCCAGACTGGCCCGCAGGCGCGCGGCACCGATCCGCACGTCGCCCCCGACCGGCCGGGTCAGGGTCAGACCGTTGTCGACAGCCAGCACCCAGTGGCCCAGGTCGAACAGCAGGGCTTCCCCCTCCGCCGGACCGAGCTGGACCGCCCAGCCCGACGGCGTGACCAGTCGCAGGTCTGCCACCGTGACCTTCATGCGGTACGGAAAGCCGCCGAAGCGGGGTTGTGCCATGGCCACCTGATAGCCCCGGGCCCGGAGAGCTGCCGCTTCGGCGCGCAGGCGCTCGGTGATCCGCACGGTGGTGAGCCACCAGCCGATTCCCAGGGCGAGGGCCGCGGCCAGCAGGAGGGCGAGCGGCCACAGCCGCACGAGGCGGGCGGCCGCGGGCGTCGCCGATGGCGGCTTGCTGATTGTGTCGGGCTCGGACATTAGGACCTTCGGGATCGCGCGGGAGCAGGTCGGTTGGACGCAGACCATTGGGTGTTCGGATACGGCTCGCTGATGTGGCGTCCGGGCTTTGCCTTTCTAGACCGCCACGCAGCGGTTCTCCATGGGCACCGGCGTGCCTTTTGCATCCATTCGGTCCACCACCGGGGGACCTATGAGCGCCCGGGCCTGGTCCTCGGCCTCATCGCCGGCGGATCGGTGCGCGGGGCCGCCTACCGGGTGGCGGCACAGGATTGGCCGAGGGTGCATGCCTATCTCCTCGAGCGGGAACAGCCGACGGAGACCTATGTGGAGCGCCGGGTCCGGGTGCGGCTGAGCGATGGCCGGGCGGTGGAGGCCGTGACCTTCCTGTCCGACCGCGGCCACAGCCAGTGGGCGGGCGCCCTGTCGCTGGAGGATCAGGCCCTGCGCATCGCCGGGGCCAGGGGGCTGTCCGGCCGCAATATCGATTATCTGCGCGATCTAGTGCAGCACCTGGAGGCCGAGGGCGTGCACGACCGGACCATGGCTGCGCTGCTGGCCCGGGTGGAGCAGCTGGAGCCGCCGGGCTAGGGCGTCAGGCCCAGTGGGCCCGGCCGATCAGCCCCATGCCATCGGCAATGTCTCCGGCGATGGCGCGGTGAAGGGCGTCCGCATCCCGGGCCGCGATCGCCGCCAGGGCCAGACGGTGCTGGTCCACGAGGTTGGCGGTGCCGAACCGGCCGTGGACGACCCGCATGTAGGGGCCGAACTGAAGCCACAGGGTCTCGATCAGCCGCGTCTGGGTGGCGGCGGCTCCGGCACGGTAGATGGTGAAGTGAAAGGCGAAATTGCCTTCCATGTAGGCCAGCACGTCACCCGAGGCGAGGGCCAGATCCATCCCGGCGTCGATCTCGGTCAGGTGCCGGATCCTGATCGGGTCGAGATGCGGCAGGGCCCGGGCGGCCGCGTCCGGTTCCAGCAGCATCCGGCAGTGCAGCAGGTCGTCGAACCGCTCCGGTGTCATGGGGGGAACCA
>DAINBM010000430.1:0-2385 GCA_036732965.1 Caulobacteraceae bacterium
GGCCCCTTGGGCAGGTAGAGGCCGAACTGGTAGGTGGCCCGGCGAGCCATGGCGGCCCCGGCGATGACGTTCTCGGACACGGCCTGCTCCACGAAGCCCGTGGGCGCGATCACCTTCACCGCGCCGGAGTCCACGTCCGCCTGGGCCACCATGCCCCGGGCACCCCCGAAATGGTCGGCATGGCTGTGGGTGTAGATGAGGGCCGCGACCTTGCGCTCGCCCAGGGTCTGGTTGACCAGATCCAGCGCCGCCCTGGCGGTCTCCGCCGTGGTCAGGCAGTCGATGACGATCCAGCCGGTCTTTCCGCGGATGAAGGTGGCATTGGCCACGTCGAAGCCCCGCACCTGCCAGACCCCGTCCGTCACCTTGTAAAGCCCGTGCTTCGACAGGAGCTGGCCGTGGCGCCAGAGGCTGGCGTTCACCGAGGCCGGAGGCGGCCCCTTCATGAAGTCATAGGCCGACAGGTCCCAGACCACCCGGCCGTCGGCGGCCGTGATCTTCGGGTCCTTCCGCGTCGCGACGAAGCCGCGCTCGGCAAAGTCGAAATCCCGGCTATCGGACCAGTTCGGCGGCGGTTGCTCGGCCGCGCGGGCGGGGGACATGGCGGTGAGCGCCGTGGCCGCCAGGGCCAGGCTGAGGAGGGTGCGGCGCATCGGGTCTCGTCCCTTGGAGGTCTTGTCGTTGTTGGACGCAAGATTAGGCGCAGGGAGGAGGTTCGCTCAAGGGAATTGCGCCCCTCGAGACCCCTTGCATCGCCAGCCAAACCGTGGTGTCTGGCCGGCGGGCCACGCTCCCCCAACGGCGCGCAGTCCATCTGTAAGGATGGGAGACATCGATATGACCACCACCGCCGCCCCCGTGGCGAAGCCGGCCCTGCGCCCTGCACGGCCTGAATTCTCTTCCGGCCCTTGCGCCAAGCGCCCCGGCTGGTCCCCCGAAAAACTCAGCGCCGCTGTCCTGGGCCGATCGCACCGGTCAAAGTCTGGAAAGTCGCGCCTGAAGCTGGCCATCGACCGCACCCGCGAGGTGCTGGAGGTCCCGGCGGACTATCTGATCGGCATCGTGCCCGGCTCGGACACCGGCGCGGTGGAGATGGCCATGTGGTCGATGCTGGGGGCCCGCCCGGTCCAGCTTCTGGCCTTCGAGAGCTTCGGCAAGGACTGGGCCACCGACGTGGTCAAGCAGCTGAAGCTGAAGGACGTCGAGGTGCTGGAGGCCGCCTATGGCGAGCTGCCGGACCTGGCCCGGGTCGATCCCGCCGCGGACCTCGTCTTCACCTGGAACGGCACCACTTCCGGTGCCCGGGTGCCGAATGCGGACTTCATCGCCGCGGACCGGGAGGGCCTCACCCTCTGCGACGCCACCTCCGCCGCCTTCGCCCAGGCCCTCGACTGGACCAAGCTCGATGTGGTGACGTTCTCCTGGCAGAAGGTGCTGGGGGGCGAGGCCGCCCATGGGGTGCTGATCCTGTCCCCCCGGGCCGTGGACCGGCTGGAGAGCTACAGCCCCCCCTGGCCCATGCCCAAGCTGTTCCGCATGACCAAGGGCGGCAAGGTGAACGCCGAGATCTTCGAAGGGGCCACGATCAACACCCCTTCCATGCTCTGCGTCGAGGACTATCTGGATGCCCTGAACTGGGCCCAGAGCGTCGGCGGCCTGCAGGAACTTCACCGCCGCTGCGACACCAACCTGGCGACGATCGAGCGCTGGGTGGCTGCCTCTCCCTGGGTCGCCTTCCTGGCTGCCAGCCCCGGCATCCGGTCCAACACCTCGGTCTGCCTGAAGGTGGTGGACCCTCGGGTCGCCGCCCTGCCCGCCGCGGACCAGGAAAAGCTGGCCAAGCGGTTGGCGGCGCTGCTGGAGTCCGAGGGCGTGGCGCTCGACATCGGCCACTACCGCGATGCCCCGCCGGGTCTGCGGATCTGGTGCGGTGCCACGGTGGAGGCCTCCGACCTCGACGCCCTGACGCCCTGGCTGGACTGGGCCTTCGCCCAGGCCCTGTCCGAGCTGTCGCCGGCCTGATTTCCCCGACCTGTTGTCGACCCCCAACCTGACACCGGGGCCGCACAGCGCGCGTGGCGCGTCCGGTTCCCGAGCCCCCCACATTCCTCATCCGAAAGGCGCCCCAACATGGCCCCCCGCGTTCTCATCGCCGACAAGCTCTCCCCCGCCGCCCTCGAGATCTTCAAGTCCCGCGGCGTCGCCGCCGACGTGAAGACCGGCCTGTCCAAGGCCGAACTGCTCACCATCATCGGCCAGTATGACGGCCTGGCTGTCCGCTCCGCCACCAAGGCCGATGCCGAGGTCATCGCGGCGGCCAAGTCCCTGAAGGTCATCGGCCGCGCCGGCATCGGCGTGGACAATGTGGACATCCCCGCCGCCACC
>DAINBM010000431.1:0-2358 GCA_036732965.1 Caulobacteraceae bacterium
GATGGCCGCCGCATTCGAAGCCGTCGACGCTGACCGCGTCGCAGCCGATGGCCTCGGCCTTCAGGGCATGGCGGACGGAGGTGCACTTGTGGATCACCTTCACGCCGGCTTCCTTGAGGCCCGGAAGCCACTTGGCCGGGTTGTTGCCGGCGGTCTCGACGATCTTCACGCCGCCGTCGATGATGGCCTTCACATACCCCGGATAGTCGGGCGTGGAGAGGGACGGCAGGAAGGTCAGGTTCACGCCGAAGGGCTTGTCGGTCAGCTCCCGGCACTTGGCGATCTCGGCGGCCAGCAGCTCGGGGGTGCGCTGGGTCAGGCCCGTGATGATGCCCACGCCACCGGCATTGGAGACGGCCGCGGCCAGCTCCGCCAGGCCGACATAGTGCATGCCCCCCTGCATGATGGGGTGCTCGATGCCGAACAGGTCTGTGATGCGGGTCTTCATGGCGATCCTCGAGGGTCTGCGGGTTCTTGGCTGACGTGCCGCCTTTGGCGGTCGGTGCGAACTTTGGCCGGTCGGCGGCGCTTTGCAAAGGGGTGTGGCGCCCGGGGGCGGGCTGTGCAATCAGATCGTCTGCGCCCCACCCCAATCCCGTCGCCGGATCGTCCTGCCCCATGACCCTCGCTCCGCCTCCAGGATCCGATGCGGCCGCCCCCTCCATGCACGCCCAGATCCAGTCCCGGCGTCACCCGGGGGCGAGGGTCGGTCCGGAGCGGATGGCCCTGTTGCACGGGATCCGGGAACTCGGCTCCATCCGCGCCGCGGCCGCCCGTGCCGGGCTCAGCTACAAGGGGGCCTGGGATGCGGTCCAGGCGCTGAACAACCTGTTCGAGGTGCCGCTGGTGATCAGTCAGGCCGGCGGGGCCCGGGGCGGGACGGCCCAGGTCACCCCGGCCGGCGAGGCGGTGCTGGCGGCGTTCCATGAGGTGGAGACCGCCCTCGCGGACGTGGCCGGCCGGCTGGATCAGGCCCTGGCCGGACAGGGCCGCGCCGATGGACTGACGATCTGGAGTTTCGGCATGAAGACAAGCGCGCAGAACCTGTTCCGGGGCGTGGTGGAGACCGTGGCCGAAGGGGCCGTCAACGGCGAGGTGCACCTGCGCATCTCCCCCGATCTGGTCCTCGTCGCGATCATCAGTTCCGGCAGTCTCGCGGAGCTGGATCTGGTCCCGGGCCGACCGGCTGCGGCCCTGATCAGCGCGAGTTCGGTGATCCTCGCCGTGGATGCCGCCGGGCTGCGGACCTCCGCCCGCAATCTGCTGACGGGCACCGTGGTGCGTCACGAGGTCGGGGCCGTGAACGACGAGGTCGTGCTGGGCCTCGCACCGGGCAAGACGCTGACGGCCATCGTCACCCGGGAAAGCGCGCGTCAGCTCGGGCTCGAGATCGGCATGACGGTCCAGGCCATGGTCAAGGCCTCGCAGGTGATCCTGGCGGTGGGCTAGGTCCCGGCGGGCAGGGGGGCGAGACCGGCCAATACCGCCGCCCGGGCCAGGGCGTCGCGCTCCGCCGGGGACAGACCGGCGACGGGATCCGGATCGCCGCCGCCTGTCGCCGTGTTCTCGACGATGCGCCCCGCCTCCAGATGGATGCGGCGGCTGGCCAGATGCGCCACCGTGCCGGGATCATGGCTGACCAGCAGCACCGGTATGGCCAGATCCCGCGCCAGTTGGCTGATCAACGCGATCACGTCCCGCCGGGCTGCCGCGTCGAGGCTGGCGGTGGGCTCGTCCATCAGCACGAGCTTCGGCTGTGACAGCAGGGCCCGGCCGATGGCCACCCTCTGCCGCTCCCCCCCGGACAGGTCATGGGTCGAGCGATCCAGCAGCGGGGCAATCTTCAGCCGCTCCGCCATCTCGTCGAGGGTCGGATGGCCGTGGCCGCCCGGTCCGGTCCGCTGGGCACCGAAGTTCAGGTTGCGCCGCACGGACAGGTGCGGGAACAGCCTTGCATCCTGGAACACATAGCCCACCTCCCGCCGGTGCGGCGGCACGAAGCGCGACCGGTCCTGCCAGACCACGTCCGTCACCGTGACCTCCCCCTCCAGCCGGGTCAGGCCGGCGATGCAGCGAAGCAGGGTGGTCTTGCCTGCGCCCGACGGGCCGGTGATCAGGCTGACACCGGTCAGCGCGGTCTCCAGTCTGAGATCCAGCGCGAGCGTGCCCAGCGCTCCGTGAAGGGCGAGGTTCAGTCGCGGAGGGAGGGTGAGGCTCATCCGGCCACCCGACCCAGGCGGCGGTCCAGCAACATCACCGCCAGCAGCGCCACGAACGAGAAGGCCACGAGACCGGCGGCCAGCCCCCCGGCCTGCGCGGTGTTCGACGACTCCACCAGCTGGAACATGTGGGTCGACA
>DAINBM010000432.1:0-2341 GCA_036732965.1 Caulobacteraceae bacterium
AAGCTGGCCCGCCGTCTGGCCGCCCTGCCGACGGTGGCCATCGGCTACATGAAGAAGAACCTGACCCTGGCCGAGCATGCGTCCCTCAGCGACGTCATGGATGCCGAGGCGATCCACATGGTCCGGACCATGGCCACCGACGACCACAAGGCCGCGTCCCTGGCCTTTGTCGAGAAGCGGCCGCCGGTCTTCCGCGGCCGCTGAGCCGACGCCGGCTCAATCCTTCGATCACACACAGGTCACCCATGAGCTTCAACACGCCCCTGGCCCTGAGCGGCCCCCTGCGCCAACCCCGCCAGATGCTGGCCGACCAGGAATATGGCGGCCACGCCTCGATTCACGACGATGCCATGGCCGAGAAGCTGGGCTTCCGCGCCGGTCCGATCGAGGGACCGACCCATTTCAGCCTCTTCCCGCCGTTGCTGGAAAGGCTGTGGGGTCAGGCCTGGTACGAGCGGGGCTGCTTCTCGGCCCACTACATGAACATGGTGGTGGAGGGGGAGAGCGTCCGCGCCTTTGTGGAGATCCCCGCCGAGGGCGCGACCCGTAACCGGGCCTGGGCAGAGAAGGCCGATGGCACGATGGTGCTGGAAGCCAGTGCGAGCCTCGGCCCCGACCATGGCCAGACCCTGCTGGAGGGGCGGCTGGCGGCCCTGCGCCCACACGGACCGCTGCTGATCCTTGCGGATCTGACGGTCGGCATGCCGGGCAAGGTCGACGAGCCCGTGCGCATGGATCCGGACCAGCACATGGGCAAGCTCTATCCCTTCAGCCTGAACGAGAAGCTGGCCCGGATCACCGAGACCTCGCCCTGGTACACGGATGCGTCCGCCAGCCCCTGGGGTCGGGCGATCATCCCGCTGGAGATGGTCAGTGTGCTGGCGGAATATTCGAGCCACGCGGCGGGCTTTCCGGTGAAGGGTCCCGCCGTCGGCCTGTTCGCCGACCAGGAGATCCGCATGATCGACGGCCCGCTGTTCGTGGGCGAGGACTATCTGATCCGCCGGGAGATCGCGGCCCTCTCCGACAGTCGGCGTACGGAAAGCTACTGGGTCCGCACACGGATCTTCGATGCGACGGGTACGGTGCAGAAGGCGGAGATGCTGCTGAACCACGCCTCGCTGAAGGACAGCTACGCGGGCTATCAGACCGCCTGAGCCGGTCGGCTCAGTTGGTGGGATAGATCTCCTCCAGCACCTCTGCCGTGTGCTCGCCGATGGTCGGCGGCTCGCGGCGGATGGTCGCCGGCGTCCGGGCGAAGCGCAGCCCCGGCTTCATGGCCACATAGGGCCCTTCGGACGGCAGGTCGCGGGTCTCGAACAGGGTCTGGCTGAGCTGGGGGTCGTCGAAGATCTCCAGCGGGGCATTGGCCTTCATGGCCGGGACGGAGTGGGTCCGGCAGAGCGCCATCCATTCGTCGCAGGTATGGGCCAGCGCCGCCTCCTGCATCATGGCGTAGTACTCCGCCACCTTCTCCTTGCCCGAGGTCTTGGAGGTGAACCGCTCCAGCTCGTAGGCGCCGGGCAGGCCGCCCAGTTCCATGAAGGTGGCGGACTGCTGGGCATTGGCGGGCATGACGGTCAGCCAGCCGTCCCGGGTGCGGAACGGACGGCGGTGCGGGGTGATGGTGGTGGTGTGGCCAAAGCCCGAGGTCGGGGGCACGAAGGTGTGTCCGTACAGGTGCTCGGCCATCAGGAAGCCGGTGAAGGTCTCCAGCATCGGCACGGCCACGTACTGGCCCTCTCCGGTCTGTTCCTTGTGCCGCAGGGCGGCCAGGGTGGCGATGACCGCGAACAGGCCGCAGGTCTTGTCCGCCAGCAGGGAGGGCAGGGGGCGGAAGGGCGCATCCTCGTTGACCAGTTGCTCGAGCCCGCAGGCCCCGGCCGCCGACTGGATCAGGTCGTCAAACGCCTGCAGCCCGGCATAGGGGCCCGCATCGTCGTAGCCCATGGCCTCCACATAGACGATGTCGGGCTTGATCGCCGCCACGTCCGCATAGGCAAAGCCCAGCCGGGCGATGGCGGCGGGGCGCATGTTGTGGATGAAGACGTCACCCGTGGCGATCAGCGCCCGCAGGGCGTCGGCCCCCTCCTGGGATTTCAGGTCCAGCGCCACGGAGCGCTTGTTGCGGTTGAAGGCCACATAGGTCGGGCCCATGGTCGCCTTCGACTTCGGGGCCTTGCCGCTGTGCCGCTGGCGATCGCCCGCCTGTTCCTCGACCTTGATCACGTCGGCGCCCAGATCGCCGAGGGTCTGGGTGGCATAGGGGCCGAGCACGAACTGGGTCAGGTCTATGACGCGCAGACCGCTGAGGGGGCCCTTCGCCGGTGTGTCCGTCGCC
>DAINBM010000433.1:0-2324 GCA_036732965.1 Caulobacteraceae bacterium
GGGATCGGCGGCGTTGGAATAGATCTGGTGCATCATGTCCACCAGGGGATAGCCCCGCGCGATCAGCAGGCCCTGCTGGCGATAGGTGGGAAAGCCCATGTCCTCGCGCCGCAGCACGGCGGCCTGGGCGCAGGCGATGGCCTCCTCGCCGGTACACTTCATGTAGAAGCTGGTCTTGCCCTGGCGCTGGGCCCGGTACATGCGCTCGTCGAAGGTGCGGGTGAGGATCATGGCCTTCAGGCCCGCGGTCAGGGCCTGTGCGTCAAGGCCGGGGTTCCAAGGACCGACCGCGCGGCCCTGGTCGTCGAGCACCCGGATCAGGGTCCAGGGCAGGTCCCGCAGGGTTGCGGCGGGGGCATCCACCGGCGGGCGGGAGACCGCCCCGGCCTCGGCCAGCACCAGACCGGAAAAGTCCGGAGCGCTCCCCGGACGCCGCGGGGGTTCGGGAACATGCAGGCTGAGCACAGGCCTGTTGCGGCGAGGGGGAGAGGTCATGACCGGATCCCGAAAAGGCACAGGAAATCACGTTAGATCGGAAAAACCGAATACTCCACCTGATTTTTGGCAAAATCCGCTCATATTTCCCATATTGCACCGCAATATAAGCAATATTTCTCACGCTCGACGCAAACCTTGTGCCCCCCCCCCGGAAACGACAACAGGCGCAGCCGAACTCGACTGCGCCTGCCGGACGTTCCTGTCGGCTTCGTCGGCGGGACCGGAACCTTGGCCCTGCCGATATCGGCCAGGCATCAGAAGCTGTAGGTGACCCTGCCGTAATAGTAGCCGCCGTTCGATCCCCACGGCGCAAAGCCGTACGGCAGGTTGAACACCTGGGCACCGCCCACCGGGCGGGGATAGCCGTTGCTGCCCGTGTAATTGGGAGTCTTGGGTGCCGTCTGATCGAACAGGTTGTTGGCCCCGATATCCAGTTTCAGCGATGGCGTCAGCTTGTAGGCGATATCGAGGTCGGTGATCCCGGTGATGTCGATCACCTCGTTCATCGCCTGGGGTCCGACATAGCTGCTGTTGGAACTCACGTGCTGGGAGGTCTTGCCATAGACGGTCTCGCGCAGGTTCACCGTCCAGGGGCCCGCCGTGTAGAGGGCATTCAGGATCACCTTCTCCTTCGGCACCGCCGTCGTCAGGGCGTCGGTGGAGGTGAGGTTCAGCAGGTTCAGCTGTCCGAAGGAGGAGTTCTGCACCGCAGCCGGAAGCTGGACCAGCTTGGTGATCTTGGTGGCGTTGTAGTTGAAGCCCACCGACCAGTCGACGTGACCGATATTGTCAAAGTCGGAGGCGTAGTTGGCGGTGATCTCGGCCCCGGTGGTGCGGGTATTGGCACCGTTGGTGAAGACGGCGATGCCGGAATAGCTGAGACCCGGCTCCAGCGTCACACCGCGGGCGGTGATCGCATCCTCGACCTTCTGCGACACGATCGTCGAACCACTGGCCCCGTAGACCAGCCCGCTGACCACGATGCGATTGCGCACGGCGATCTGATAGAAGTCGCCGGTCAGCTGCAGCTTCGGAGCCGGATGGGCCACGAAGCCGATGCTGTAGTTGTTGGACTGCTCCGGGCTGAGGGGCTTGAAGCCGGCAATCTGGGCCTGGGGCGAGTTCGGCGGCAACTGGACCTCCGCGGAGGTCGGGGAGACGTTGGTCCCGGAGTAGTACTCCTCCGCCAGCGTCGGCGCCCGGAAGCCGGAGCTGATCGTGCCCCGGATCGCGAGGGCCGGCGACAGGTCGTAACGCGCCGTCAGCTTGCCGACCTCGGTTTCACCGAAGTCGCTGAAATGCTCGTAGCGGCCGGCCAGGTCCACCTGCAGGTTGGTCACCGGCTTCACCGACAGGTCGGTGTAGACGGCATAGTTGGTCCGGTTGTGCGAGCCCTGGTCCAGCGGCGTGTAGCCGATGAAGGACTGGGCCCCGGCCCCGTAGTAGGACGAGGGCTCGCCCGCCAGGATCTGGAAGCTGTCGCGGCGGCCTTCGACGCCGAAGGCCACGTTCAGGGGGCTGGCCAGACCGACATTGAACTCCCGGTCGATGTCGAGGGTGGTGACCGCCTCGCGGTTGATGAAGGCCCCGTCATAGAAGTTGCGCTGGGGATTGACGAAGGTGGCGGATGCCGCCTGCAGCGTCTTCCACAGTTCATCATTGGCCGAGTTGATGGTGTAGACGTCGTCCCGGTTCTCGCCGTAGCTGGTGGCCAGATCCCACGCCCAGCCCGCCAGGGTGCCCTTGGCGCCCACCGTGCCGTAGAAGTCGGTTTCCTTGAACTGCTCGCTGGGATCAAAGCCGTTGGGCAGGCCAAAGGTCAGGAC
>DAINBM010000434.1:0-2309 GCA_036732965.1 Caulobacteraceae bacterium
GTTGATATAGCGCTCCTCATAGGCGATCGGCACCGCGTCGGCGCAGTGCACGCCGCGAACGAACAGCAGCGGACCGGCGCTTGCCAGTCCCTCGTCCAGATCATCCTCGGCACGGGCGGTGCGGACCTCCCGCGCGACCAGACGAAACCCGTAGGCCTGCCCCCGGCGGGTGATCTCGACGGCGAGGTCGGGCACGTCGAGCACCATGGTTTCCGCAGGCCGCGGGGCCACAACCGTTCCGGCCCGCTTGCGCCGTTGCAGCAGACCCGCGCCGCTGAGGGCTGTCAGGGCCTTGCTGACGGTCATGCGGGAGCAGCCATAGACCGCCATCAGTTCGAGCTCGGACGGGACCTTGTCCCCCGGCTTCAAGACACCGGACAGGATCTGGCCTTCGATCTCCGTCCGGATCCGGTCGTGCAGGGCGAGGTCGCGGGTCACAGCAGCGCCTGCATCACGTCGGCATAGGCGGCCTCCACCGCCGCCCGCCGGACGTGGCGACCGCCTACGACCACCTGCCGTCCCCGGCGCCAGACCCCATCGATCGCCGTGCGGCCCGCGGCAAAGATCCAGCTGTCGAGCACAGTGTCCGGGGCCTTGCCCGCAAGGGACGGGTGCGTGTCGTCCAGCGAGACGAGGTCGGCTGCGGCCCCCACCTGAAGACCGCCGGACACACCGAGTGCCTGGGCTCCGCCCGCGACCGCGGCATCGAACAGGGCGTGGCCGCTGCTGTGGCCCTCCGACTGGGGGAACAGGTTCCGGCCCCGGTGGCCCAGGCGCTGGCCGTATTCCAGCAGGCGCAGCTCCTCGCTGGCATCGATCAGGACGTTGGAGTCGCTGCCGATGCCGAACCGTCCCCCGGCTGCGAGATAGGCGGGCGCGTTGAACAGCCCATCCCCCAGATTGGCCTCGGTGATCGGACAGAGCCCCGCCACTGCGCCGGTCCGCGCCATCCGCGCCGCTTCGTCGTCCCGCATGTGGGTTGCGTGAACCAGGCACCACCGGGCGTCCACCTCGATGTGGTCCAGCAGCCACTCCACCGGGCGCGCGCCGGACCAGGCGAGGCAGTCCTCGACCTCGCGGACCTGCTCGGCCACGTGGATGTGGATCGGCCCGCCCGCAGCCATGGCCGGCAGGAGCGCCAGCTCGTCCGGCGTGACCGCCCGCAGGCTGTGCGGCGCGAGGCCCACCTGCGCATCCGGCAGGGTCGCGACGGCGGCCCGGCTCGCCTCCAGCAGACGGGCGAACCGGTCCGGATCACAGACGAAGCGCCGCTGACCGGCCCCCGGCGGCGTGCCGCCGAAGCCCGAATGCGCGTAGAATACCGGCAGCAGGGTCAGGCCGATGCCGGTCTCGTCCGCCGCCGCGGCGAGTGCCGTCGCCATCTCGGCCGGATTGTCATAGGGCCGCCCATCCGGACTGTGATGGACATAGTGGAACTCCCCGACCCGGGTGAAGCCGGTCTCCAGCATCTCCACATAGGCGAGCGCCGCCATGGCCTTCAGTGCCTCGGGGCCGATGCGATCGACGAAGCGGTACATGATCTCCCGCCAGGTCCAGAAGCTGTCGTCGGACGGACCGCGGCGCTCCGCCAGACCGGCCATGCCCCGCTGGAAGGCGTGGCTGTGAAGATTGGGCAGTCCGGGCAAGGCAATGCCATGCCGCGCGTCGCCCGCAACCGGTGCACGGTCCCGCTCGACGCCGATGACGCGCCCGCCCTGGACCGACAGACGCACGTTCCGCGCCCAGCCATCCGCGAGCCGCGCCAGCCGGAAATGCAGCCCATCAACCGGTTCCATAGAACACCCCTCACAGGTCCATTATATGTCTATACATTATTCAAGACCGGTGCAATGATCCTGCGCCCGGGGAGATCGAACCATGCTCTGCGACACAGTCTGGACGGAGGCGAAGCTCCTGACGATGACCGGCAGCGATGTCGGTGCCATCGAGGACGGGGTCGTGGCCGCGACCGGGGGGCGCATCACCCATGTGGGCCCGCGGAGCGAGGCCCCGACCTTCCAGGCGCGGGAGACGGTGCGATGTGACGGCCGCTGGATCACCCCCGGACTGATCGACTGCCACACCCATCTGATCCACGGCGGCGACCGTGCGCACGAGTTCGAGCTGCGCCTGCGGGGGGCGTCCTACGAGGAGATCGCCCGGGCCGGGGGCGGCATCGTCTCGACGGTCCGGGCCACCCGGCAGGCGACCGAGGCGCAGCTGGTCACGACCGCCCTCCCCCGGCTGGAGGCGCTGATGGCCGAGGGCGTGACCACGGTGGAGATCAAGTCCGGCTACGGCCTGTCCCT
>DAINBM010000435.1:0-2297 GCA_036732965.1 Caulobacteraceae bacterium
CGGGGCCCCCGCCACACGACCAGACGCAGCGGGCTGCCGTGATCCTGCAGCCGCAGCCAGCTGGCGGTGCCTCCCGTGATCCGGGGCGCCGGCGGCGCGCAGCGGGTGGACGGGGTGTGCGGCTTCAGGTCGGCCATGAGGTTGTGAAGCGCGACCGCGGCGGGCTTTGGGTGATCGTCCGCGTCGAAGAGGCCGAAGTGGTGCTCCTGGTCGATCGTCCCCCGATCCCGGTCGCCATCCAGCAACTCGTAGAGATAGACCGCCCGGGCCCCCAGACGGACGGCGTCGAGGATCCCCTCCAGTTCCAGCACCGCCTGGTCCGCGGGCGTCACGCCGCCCCATCCCACGTCCGGTCCGGCCGTGAAGTAGCCTGTCTCGGTGACGACGAAGGGCGCGCGCGGGTGTCCCCGGGTGGTCTGCATCAGGGCGACGAGCAGCGTCTCCACAGGGTTGTCGCCCCGGTGGGCATAGGCATGGACGTTGGCCATGTCGGCGGATGCGTCGACCGGGTATCCGGTGAACATGTAGACGGGCTTGTCCGCAAGGGCGGGACGGGCGCGGACCGTGTGGAACAGGGCGGCCTGGAGTGCCCTGGCGGCGGAAAGGTCGGACTTGCTGTCGTACTGGACGGGAAAGTTGTTGATTTCGTTCGGGCCCTCGATCGCTGCCACCGCGCCCTTGTGGCGCCGCTCCAGCGCGTCGACGGCGTCCACACGAGACGGCTGGTCCGGCACGAACAGGTCGAACCCGATACCGGCAGCGGCGAGGGTGTCATAGCGCACGTCCGTCCGGCCGCGCTCCGGTGCATAGTCCCGCACCCGCGTCACGCCGAGGTAGCGCAGGGCGTCAACCACCGCGGCGGTCTGTCGGTAGGGCGACCGGTCATAGGTCAGGTGGACATTGACGCCGATTGCGGCGGCCAGTTCCGCGGAGGAGGTGACGGTGGGCACCAGGGTGCCGGTGAGATCGGTGCCGGCGCGGAACGTCGCCTGCGTCGCGAGCTTGAGTGCGTAGGCCTCGATCCGGTTGGTGCTCTCATCCCAGCGGTCAGCGCCGCCGAGCACCGTCCATGCGATCAGCACCACCGCCGACAGTCCGATCAGGATCCCGGCGCGGAAGCCCACAGCCGGGTTGCAAGCCGTGGCAAGGCGCTCCGGAACTCTCATCCGGCCCTCAGAGGTCAAAGACCCTTTGAGGGTGAACGCGCCTCCGCACGGTATCCCACAAGGCCAGCCAATTGCCACGGGCCCGGCCGATGCGGTCGACCCAGGGTTCCGGCGCGAGGCTTCGCACGTGGTTGGCGATGAAGTTCTGGATCATGATCTGGGCGGCGAACCGCGAGGGCATCGTGCCCTTGCCGACGAGATAGAGGGGATTTGCGATCTGCGAATATCCCAGTCGAACACCGGAGAGGCGGGCCGATTTGACCCCGCGGTGGACACCCTGGAACGCGTCGGTCCGCACCAGCCGTCCCCGGCGTCCGATCCGCGCGGAAAAATCGATGTCTTCCTGCCAACCGTACAGGGGGAGAGTCTCGTCGAAGCGAAGATCGCCAATGGCACTGGCGCGATAGACCATGTTGCAGCCGTAGAGGCTGTGCGCGTCCCCGACGATCGTCGGTCGCGCAACCTTGCCGGTCTGGTGGGCCTGCAGCAGTGCCGTGGCTTCGTCGTGGGAAATACCTGCGGAATTGATCCCATCGGCGAGCAACTGGCCGTTGCACCCCACGACATCCGGGTTCTGGGCGAACAGGTTTGATATGCCCTCGAGGGCGAAGGGATCGGGGAGATAGTCATCGTCGAGCATCGCGCAGAGTTCGATGTCCGTCGTCAGGGCCTCGATCCCGCGATTTCGCTGCGCGCAGAGGCCCGCAGTGCCGTGGATGACGATGACGCCCGGAAAGGCTTCGACCCCGGCGGTGTCTGCGGAGGTCACGCCCGACACGATGATGAGCGCAGCCTTTACGGTCTGGCCGGCAAGGGCGTGCAGCAACTGCACGACTTCCTGTGGTCGTCCCTTGGATGCGATGACGACAGCGATCTTGAGCGGCTCCGAAGTCATCCTGCGGTCTCGTTCGCGGTCTGGAGGGTCATGGTGATGCAATCCATCAGTTTGCGACTGGCCTGGTCCCAGGTGAAGCCGGCGGCCTGGCGATGGCCGGCCGCGATCTGCGTCCGCCGCTGTTCGCCGTCGCTGATGATCGTGGCGATGGCCTCGGCCCAGGCATCCGGATCCTGCGCGCCGGCATAGAGTGCCGCATCGCCGCAGGCTTCGGGAAGGGCCCCCTCCGGCGCGAC
>DAINBM010000436.1:0-2281 GCA_036732965.1 Caulobacteraceae bacterium
GGTCCAGGGCGTCCCGGGCATCCACCCCGTCCCGCTCGAGCAGATGGGCGTGGTCGTGGATCAGCCGGGCGAGCTCGAACCGGCGGCGCAGCGCACTGACCGCCGGCGGCAGGTCCACGGCGAGGTCGCCGGGCTCGAACGGCGGTTCGCCCTCGTCCAGGTCGCCCAGGGCGCGGATCTGCGGCAGCAGGGTGGCGCGGCCGTCGGCGGCGGCGACAAAGGCCTCCGTCAGGGCGCGCATGCCCCGGCGCGTGGGGGTGAGCACGATGGCGTCCGACAGGGCTTCCGGCCCGATGGGGGACAGGATCTCCACCAGGCCCCGGGCCAGGTCCTCGACGAAGGGCCGGTGGGCGGGGATGGTGAACCAGCGGGGGCGCGGGCGGCCGAACACCCGGGCGAACGGGGGCTCACCGAAGGGCAGTTCCCCCGACGGGGTGTCCGGCCGGGGGCTCATGACCGCAACCGGGCTTCGGCGGCGTCCCGGGCCGCGGGATCGCCCACATGCATCCACTGGCCCTCCAGCACGAGCCCGTGCAGGCGTCCGGCGGCGGCCATGGCCCCCCAGATGTCCGGCATCAGGCTGAACTTGCCCGGCGGATGGGCGTGGATGGCCTCGGTCCGGGTGGCGTGCACGCCGATATAGGCGAAGGGCGCGGTGGCGGTGCCGGCCACCCGGCGCGGGGTCAGGCGGCCCTGCGCGTCCATGTGGAAGTCCCCCGGGCCGTCAAAGCCCATCGCCGTCTCGGTGGGGGTCAGCAGCAGCAGCGCGTCCATCCGTTCCGGGTCGAAGCGGGTCCGCAGGTCGGTCACGGCCGGGCGGCCGGTCTCGATCCAGACGCTGTCGATATTGGCGACCAGGATCGGCGCGTCCCCCAGCAGGGGCCGGGCGTGGCGGATGCCGCCCCCGGTCTCCAGCGGGGCCGCCCGCTCGTCGGAAAAGGCCAGGGCCGGGGCTGCGCGCCGGGCACGCAGATGCGCCTCCAGCCGGTCGGCAAAGGCGTGCAGGTTCACCACGGCCCGGGTGACGCCCCCGTCGGCCAGCCGGTCCAGCATGTGATCCACCAGGGCGCGGCCGCCCACCTCCACCAGGGCCTTGGGCCGGTCCTCGGTCAGGGGGCGCATGCGGGTCCCCAGCCCGGCGGCCAGCACCATGGCGGTGGTCAGGGGCGGGGCGGGGGGCGCGCTCATCCGCGGGCCTGCGCCGGGACGTGCCGGGCGAACCAGGCCTGCAGATCCTCCAGCCCCGGCTGGGCGAGGTTGAAGTCCAGTGCCGCCCAGGTCCTGGGCATGAAGTCCCGGTAGCGGGGCTTGCCGAAGCCCGCCACCTGGCGGGCGAAGATGAACAGGATGCGCGCGGCATTCAGGGCTGCCAGGCCATGATAGGCGAGGCGGAAGGCGTCCCGGTCCAGCTCCGGCCGCTGGTCGAGATAGCGGTCGAGCATGGCCGCGGCCAGGTCCGGGGCCACGTCCCGGCGGGCATCCTGCAGCAGGTGCAGCAGGTCCCAGGCCGGGTGGGCCTTCACCGCGTCCTGGAAGTCCAGCAGCCCCACCCGGGCAAGGCCGGACCGCTGCGGCAGCCACAGCAGGTTCTCCGCATGATAGTCCCGATGGGTGAACACCCCCTCCGGCCCCATGGCCGCCCGGTGGCCCAGGCTGCGGATCGGGGCCCAGAGCGCGGTCCATTCGGCCTCGGCGTCTGGGGCGAAGGCGGGCAGACCGGCATATTTCGGCCACCACTCCAGGAACAGGTTGCAGCCGGTCTGCAGGGCCAGGTCGTCATAGGGCAGCAGGGGCCAGCGGCCGCTGGCCTGCGCGCACTCCCAGCCCAGCCACACCGGGGGCGGCTCCGACTGCAGGCGGACCAGCACGTCCACGGCGTCGGCATAGAGGGGCGGGGCCGGCTCCCCGTCGGCGATCTTGGCGGCGAACAGGTCATCCCCCAGGTCCTCGATGACGGCAAGGCCCTGCGCCACGTCCAGCGCCTCCACCTCCGGGGCAGAGAGGCCCCGGGCGCGCAGGAAGGCGGCGGCCCCGGCAAAGGCGTCCACCCGTCCGGCGGCCAGGCGGGCCAGGGCGTTGTAGCCCATGGCCCGGCGCTGAGCCTCCGAGGTGTCCGGTCCCGCCGGCTCGCTCTCGGCCGCCGGCGGGGCGTCCATCAGGATGCGGGAGGTTCCGCCGGGCAGGGTGAGGCGCTCATAGCTGCGGGTGGAGGCATCACCGGACATCTTCGTGCGCACGGCCGCGCCGAAGCCCGCCGCGTCCAGAAAGGCCCGGCGCTGCG
>DAINBM010000437.1:0-2276 GCA_036732965.1 Caulobacteraceae bacterium
GGGGAATGTCCCGGGCGGCCTCGTCATAGGCCTCGGCGGTGAACAGGCCGACGAATCGCACTTCACCGATGGCGGCCCCGTCGGGCGCGTACCGCTTGACACCCACATAATCCAGATAGGTGCGGCGATGCACCCGGGACCGCAGGTTCGACTTGGCCACGATCAGGGGGGGCGAGGTCTCGAGATAGTCCTTGAGTTCCGATGTCAGCAGGGCCGGCTCGCTGGCCCGACGCAGGACGGCCAACGCATTGTCCCGCAGGATGCCCAGGCTGGCATCGTCTCCGTGTCCGGGCTCCTCCGGCGCGTAGTCCCCATTGGCGAGGCGCGGATAGTCATAGACCCGCGCGCCGAGGAACACGAAATGCTCCTCCCCCAGCCAGCGCAGGAAGTGGAGATACTCCTCCACCGCCTCCGTCGGCGCCCCCGGGGCCCGGGACCCGCGGGCCTTCACCCAGCGGGCCAGGGCCACCCCGTCGGGGGTGAGCGCCTGCTGCAGCTCATGGGTGGTCCGACGCAGCAGATCCCGCATGGGTTCGAAGTCCGCGACGGCCTGCCGGACATCGGCCAGCGTCGCGGTGATGCCCGCCACCACACTGTCCCGGCGATCCTCCCCCACGGGGACCATGGCGACGATGATGATGGAGTCCCGCGCGCGCGCCCCGTCGTCCGACCGGCGACCGGCACCGTCCCGGCGCGCGGCGACCACCGGGTGGAACATGGCCCGGACATCGAGACCGCCCTCTGCCAGTTCGCCCATCACGCTGTCCACCAGGAAGGGCGCATCCGGCTGGGCGACCACGAGCAGGTCCAGGCCCAGGGGCTGGCCATCCGCCCCGACGGCCGGCCCTAGCCGGATCACGGGGTCGGTGGTCAGGGACTCCGCAGCGGCCCAGGCCTGCACCAGCCAGGCCGCCAGATCCGCGACGCCGATACCCGGAAGCTCATCGGCACGGACATCATCGAAGGCCTGGCTGACATAGTCCTGCTGGGCGGCAGAAAGTCCCTCGACCCCTCCCTGTTCGCGGAAAGCGTCCAGGAGGTTTTCCCGGGAAAAGGGGCCTGACGTTTCGAAAGACATGTGAATCCCGCAATTGTCGACCCTTAGGGAGGGATCGGTTGACGTGAATTTACCCTAGACCTCCTTAGCGAAGCTTCAACAGGGGCGCCGATCAAAAAAGGGGGATGCGAATCCGCCGGAACGCAAGCGCCGCCGGACGAGGGGGCGTCCGACGGCGCGGGTTCCGTGGCAGGCGCCAGGGAACATCTGCGACAGTCCGTGACCGCGAAGGACCGCGGGCTGTGCGATGGGTCAGGCGAGGGGGGATGCGCCCGACGCCTGTAAGATAGGCAACCGACGCCGGTATGGGAGGGGCGCTGCGTCGAAAGGCCGTTCAAGCCCCCGTGATCGGCGCGCCGCCAGCCCTCAGGTCCGGGGGGCGGCGCGGGTCGTGCCCGCCGGTTCCGGATGTCCATCCCCCGACAGCAGCACGGCGATCCATCGCGCACTGGGGAACTGGGCGAGGATGATGATGCCGGTGACCGTCAGGGGGGTGGAGAGGAACATGCCGGGAATGCCCCAGATGGCCCCCCAGACGGCCAGGCTGAGGAGGACCACCACCGGATCGATGTTCAGTCCGTCCCGCTGCATCCGGGGCAGCAGGATGCTGCCCACCACGAACAGGATGGTCTGCAGGCCGCAGAACAGGGCGATGGATTCCCACACGGTGGGAAACTGGACCAGGGCGAACAGGGGCGGCAGGACCGCGGCGATCAGGCCGCCGATCACCGGGACGAACACGATGATGAAGATCAGGAACGCCCAGAAGGTGGCGTTCTGCAGGCCCAGTGCGGCCATCAGGGCCCAGGACAGGAGCGCGATCAGCGACCCGGTCACCGTCTGGATCCACAGGTAGCGCTCGACCCCGTCACGGATCCGGCTGAACACCAGAACGGCCTGTTCCCGCTCCTCGGCGGCGGGCCACAGGGCATCGACCTTGCTGCGCAGGCCCGCCCGGGCGGCGATCAGGAAGCCCGTATAGATGAACACATAGACGGCCCCTGCGGCGAAGGACTGCAGGGCGTGGGCCACATCGCCGAAATATCGGGCCGGATTGATCTGGTCGATCAGCGCGCCGACGGAGGGGGGGGCGGCGACACCGGCCATGGCCGACAGCTGGATCAGGGCCTGGTTCAGGCGCGGGGCGTCGGCCATCAACCGGGCGGAGAAGGCCGCGGCATTGTCCACCACCACCCAGACCGTCGCCACGAAGCCGATG
>DAINBM010000438.1:0-2276 GCA_036732965.1 Caulobacteraceae bacterium
CCAGCCCCACCTATGTGCTGCACTGGCTCAACGCCTATGACGACGGGGACGAGGTGGTGCTGGACGGCTATTTCCAGGAGAACCCCACGCCCGATCCGCGCACCGATGCCCCCCCCGGCTTCGAGCACATGATGGCCTATCTGGACGAACACAGCTTCCGGCCCAAGCTGCACCGCTGGCGCTTCAACCTTGTCACCGGCGAGACGAAGGAGGAGCGTCTGTGCGACGAGATCCTGGAGTTCGGCATGATCAACGGCCGTCACGCCGGGCGGAAGTACCGCTACGGCTATTCCACCGTGCCGGAGCCGGGCTGGTTCCTGTTCCGTGGCTTCGTCAAGCACGACCTCGAGACGGGCGGGACCGAGCGCTACATGCTGCCCCCCGGCGTCTATGCGTCCGAGGCCCCCTTCGCGCCGCGGGTCGGGGCCACCGCGGAGGATGACGGCTATCTGGTGAGCTTTCTCATCAACGAGGCCGCGGGCACCTCGGAATGCGTGCTGATCGATGCGCGCAGGCTCGCCGACGGGCCGGTCTGCCGCATCGCCCTGCCGCACAAGATCTCCTCCGGAACCCACGCGGTCTGGGCCCCCCGGGAGATGCTGCGGGGGTGAGGATGTGCGTCCTTCGAGACGGGCCTTTCCGGCCCTCCTCAGGACGACGAAGGTCTGGGGCCGTGAACACCCCTCGTCATCCTGAGGAGGGCGAAGCCCGTCTCGAAGGACGCACGCCCCCCCTGATTGCCCCACCGCCACGGATGGGTCATGGTCCGGCGCACAGTCATCTGCCTCAAGGACGCCTCCATGATCCGACGCCTCGCGACCCCGGTCGTGTCCGCCGCTGCCCTGATGTTCGCCGCCGCCCTGCCGGCCGGGGCGGCGGAGACCCCGCCCCCCGCCGCCAGCCCGGTATCGGTGAAGACCGCGACCGGCGTTCTGAACGGAACCGCCGACGCCGCGGGGATCATGAGCTTCAAGGGCGTGCCGTTTGCCCAGCCCCCGATCGGTCCCCTCCGCTGGCAGCCCGCCCAGCCGCCGAAGCCCGCGGTCACGCCCATCGACGCGAGCCGGTTCGGCCCGGCCTGTCTGCAGAAGACCAAGCTGACACCCCGGGAGCTGGCGGCTTCCGGCGCGCCGCCGGCCGCGGTGTCCGAGGATTGCCTGACGCTGAACGTCTGGGCACCGGCCAAGGCGGACAAGCCCCTGCCGGTTCTGGTGTGGCTGCACGGAGGCGGACACACGGCCGGCACCGGCGCGCTGGTCTTCTATGACGGCACCCGCTTTGCCCGGGACGGCGTGATCCTGGTCAGCGCCAATTATCGCCTCGGCCTGCTGGGCTATTTCGCCCATCCCAGCCTGACCAAGGCCGCCAAGGGCATGCCCCTGGCGTCCTACGGCACCACCGACCAGCTGGAAGCCCTGCGCTGGGTCCAGCGCAACATCGCAGCCTTCGGCGGTGACCCCACCAATGTGACGGTGTTCGGCGAGAGCGCCGGTGCCCAGAGCACGCTCACCCTGCTGGCCACCCCGGCCGCCCAGGGGCTGTTCGCCAAGGCCATTGTCCAGTCCGGCTACATCTGGGGCCATTTCCCGACCCTGGCCGAAGCGGAAAGGACCGGCGCGGCCGTCGCCACGACGCTCGGCCTGCCCGGGGCGGACGCGACACCCGATCAGCTTCGGACCCTGTCCGGCGACGCCCTGATCGCGGCCCAGGACAAGCTGCCGCCGGGCCCCATCGTGGACGGGCGACTGCTGCCGGAGGCCCCCGTGACGGCGTTTGCCAGCCACCAGTTCCTGCACGTGCCCCTGATGATCGGAACCAATTCCAACGAGGGTTCGCTCGTCTCCGCCCGGGATCCCGCCTCGGTCCTGGCGGAGGGGTCGAAGGACATCACCGCCGCCGGCAAGGCCTATTACAAGGCCGAGGCCAAGGATGACGCGGCACTGGCCCGAAAACTGTGGCGGGACTGGACCTTCACCGTTCCCAGCCGCTGGGTTGCCCGCCAGACCGGCCGGGAGACCGCCACCTGGCTCTATCGCTTCGACTATGTGCCCGAGCACTGGCGTGCAACCCATGACGGGGTCGATCACGGCCTGGA
This sequence comes from Caulobacteraceae bacterium, assembly GCA_036732965.1. GTDB lineage: Bacteria > Pseudomonadota > Alphaproteobacteria > Caulobacterales > Caulobacteraceae > CAIMFV01. The sequence goes on from DAINBM010000438.1 coordinate 2,096, forward strand.
GATCCCCTTCGTGTTCGACAGCTGGGCCAAGATCCCCTTTGCCGGGGCCATCCTGACCGACGCCGACCGGGCGGAGACCGCGGTGGTGCACGGCTGCTGGGTCAGCTTTGCCCGAACCGGCGTGCCCAGCTGCCCCGGTGCCCCGGACTGGCCGCGCTACAATGGCGGCGACGACACGGTC
>DAINBM010000439.1:0-2275 GCA_036732965.1 Caulobacteraceae bacterium
ACGTCCACCGCGACCACGTCCCAGCTTCTTCGCCCCTTGAAGCCCAGCAGTGCCTCGTCCCGCCGGGGACCGCGCCGCGCATGCAGGGCCAGCCGCCGCCGCTGGCCGGGAGCGGCGGAAAAGGCCGGCAGGATGTCCGTCTCCAGCCGTTCGCGCTCCAGGGTCTGGCGCAGGCGCTCGACCTTCCAGGCCAGTCCGGCCGCGGGAGACCAGTGCTGGATGGCACAGCCGCCGCAGAGGCCGAAATGCGCACACGGCGCGGCCACGCGGTCCGGACTGGGCGTGGAGATGGCAACCAGCGCCCCCCGCTCACCATGCCGCCGGGCGGTGATGGCTTCGTCGGGGAGGGTCAGGGGAACATAGACCCGGCTCCCGTCCGGCAGGAGAGCCACGCCCTCCCCCTCCCCGCCCATGAAGGCGATGGAAAGGTCGAGGACGGGCCCCTCGGGCGAGGCGGCAGCAGGTCGGGTTCGGCGCATGCCGAGGCGTGTCACGTCACGGCCCTCAGATCAATGGCCCGTTCGGAACCGTCCCCCCTGGATGTCAGGAGAACAGCTTCTTCAGCTCGTTCTTCAGGATCTTGCCGTTGGCGTTCCGCGGCAGGGTCTCGGTCATGAACACCACCTTCACAGGCACCTTGAAGGCGGCCAGACGGTCGGCCACGAACCCGCGCAGCTCCGCCTCCGACGCCTCGGCTCCGGGCTTCAGGGTCACCACCGCTCCGGGCTCCTCTCCCAGGGTCTTGTGGGGAATGCCGACCACGCCCGCATCCATCACCGCCGGATGCTCGTAGAGGGCGTTCTCCACCTCGATGCAGTAGATGTTCTCGCCGCCGCGGATCAGCATGTCCTTGGCCCGGTCGATGATGAAGCAGAAGCCCTCCTCGTCGATCCGCGCCAGATCGCCGGTGCGGACCCAGCCGTCGATGAAGGTCTGGGCGGTGGCCTCGGGCTTGTTCCAGTAGCCGATCACCACGTTGGGACCGCGGCCATAGAGCTCGCCGACCTGGTTGGGGCCGAGTTCCTCCCCATCGGGGCCGACGATCTTCATGTCGCACACCGGCACCGCCGGCCCGCAGCTGTCGGGCCGGTTCAGATAGTCCTCGGCCGCATGATGGGTGAAGGTGGCCGAGGTTTCGGTCATCCCCCAGCCATTGCCGGGGAAGGAGTTCGGGAAGGTCTCCCGGATCTTGCGGACCAGTTCCGGGGCCGACGGCGCGCCGCCGTAGGACACACTCTCGAGGCTCGACAGGTCGTAATTCTGCCGCTCCGGGTGCTCGATCAGCTGCCAGGCGATGGTGGGCACACCGCCGGCGAGATTGACCTTCTCCCGCTCGATCACCTGGAAGGCCTTCACCGGGTCCCACTTGTGCAGCAGCACGATCTTCCCGCCGCTGACCAGGGTGGGCGACAGGATGGCAAAGCACCCGGTGGCGTGGAAGAAGGGCACGGACAGGAGCATGGTCCGCTGCGGCGCATTCGGGTCCGGGGCCGGGATCGGATCGCCGCGACGGATCAGCGACCGCGCGCCGGAAAACGCCGAGGCGATGACGTTCGAGGTGATGTTCCGGTGGGTCGCCAGCGCGCCCTTGGGCTTTCCCGTGGTCCCGGAGGTGTAGAAGATCGTGGCCTCGTCGTCCGGCGCGATGGCCACGTCGGGCAGCGGCAGGTCGCTCAGGGCCGCCCAGTCATTGGGGCTGCCGATCACCGATTCGAGGCGCTCGACGATGGGGTGGGCCTCTTCCTCGATCCGGCGGCTGACATAGACCTTCGTCAGGTCCGGGCAGTTGTGCACGTGCTCGACGATCCGCTCCCAGCGCTCCGCATCGATCAGGCAGACCTTGGAGCCCGAATCGGAGAGGCCATATTCCAGCTCCGGCCCCGTCCACCAGGCGTTCAGCGGCGTGACGATGGCACCCACGGAGATCGCCGCATAGAAGGCCACAGGCCATTCCGGCAGGTTGCGCATGATCACGGCCACCCGGTCGCCCTTCTTCACGCCGTCGGCGATCAGGCGGGCCGCCAGATGGGCAACCGCCCGGTGAAACGCCTCGAAGGTGACCCGCTCGTTCTCATAGACGAGGAAGGTCCGGTCGGCGAAGGCGCGGCAGGCGGTGACTTCGCTCCGGAGATCCGCCGGTGCGTTCTTCCAGACCCGGGTGGCGCGGCCGCGGATGGTCAGGGTCTCCATCTCGAAGGGTGAGCCCGGCTGTGTCAGCAGGGCATGGGCTTCGGCGATGGACAGCACCGGCCACGGGCGAGTGGTTGCGGGGTCG
>DAINBM010000440.1:0-2274 GCA_036732965.1 Caulobacteraceae bacterium
GGTGGAGGGGTCAGGCCGTAGATAGGATGCAGGAACGGGGGCGCAATCATGGCTGCCGCGCCCGGTTGCCAACGGTCAGGCCGGACGGATGTCCTCGGTCGGCACCGGGACCGGCCGCGCCACGCGCCACGCCACGACAAGGGAGGCCAGGCACAGGCCACAGGCCACCAGGATCGGCAGCCCAGGCAGCCCGAGGGTGGCCTCCCGGCGGATGGCAAAGGCCAGCAGCGACAGATAGAGGCCCGGACCGATGATCGCGGCAATGCCCACCATCGCCGAATTGCTGCCCTGCAGGCGACCCTGTTCCGAGGCCCCGACCCGGCGGGTCATCAGCCCCTGCAGGCCCGGCCCGATCAGACCGCCCAGCCCGCCGAACACCACTCCCGAGTAGAAGATCGCGGGACTGGTGGCAAAGCCGTAGATGGCAAAGGCCAGCGCCTGCGACGCAAGGCCGACCAGCAGGGCGCGTCTCTCCCCGAGGCGCTTCACCGCCGGGCCCACAAGGGTGGCCTGCACGATGACGCTGACAATCCCGGTGGCGACGAGCATGAAGGACGCCTCCCTCGGCCCCCATCCGAACCGATGGCCGACGAACAGCACGAAGATGCTGGGAAACACGTTGTGGGCCAGTTGGTAGAGAAAATAGACACCGGCCAGCAACAACAGCCCCGGCTTGGAGGCGAGGAGGCTGAGCGCCCCGAGGGGGTTGGCCGAGCGCCAGTCCAGGGTCCGGCTGCGCCGCTCCGGCGGCAGCGACTCCGGCAACACGAACACGCCATAGAGCCAGTTGATCAGGGCTAGCGCCGCAGACAGGTAGAACGGCCAGCGCAGGTTGTACGCGCCCAGCCACCCTCCCACGATCGGGCCCAGGATGAACCCGATCCCGAAGGCCGCTCCCATCATGCCATAGGCCTTGGCGCGGTCCTGAGGCTCGGTCACGTCGGCGATATAGGCATTGGCGGTGGAGAAGCTGGCCGAGGTGATGCCGTTGATCAGGCGTCCGACGAACAGCCAGGCAAGCGTCGGGGCCAGCGCCATGAACAGGTAGTCCACGCCCAGCCCGAACACCGACAGCAGCAGCACGGGGCGCCGGCCGAAGCGGTCCGACAGCATCCCCTGCACGGGACTGCACAGGAACTGCATCAGCCCCCAGGTGATGGCGAAGACCATGCTATAGTCGGCCGCACGGGCGGTGTCCCCGCCGACGAAGGCCTTCACCAGGTTGGGAAGGACGGGGATCATGATCCCCATGGACACGATGTCCATGAGGGCTGTGGCGAAGATGAACCCGACGGCTGCCTTGCGCCGGCCGCTGGAAATCTGCCCGCTCAAGCCCTCTGCTCCCACCTGATCGCGCCGCGCCACGGCCACCGCCCGCCCCCGGAACCGGGGAGCCCCATAAAGAAAACCCCCGGGCGAGGCCGGGGGTCTTCAGAACCGTTGATCAATCCTCGTAGGATTGTTCCAGGACCGGACCACTGTCCTTGCCCTTTTCGCTCACATCCCGGTCGACGAACTCGATCACCGCCATGGGGGCGTTGTCCCCGAAGCGATAACCCGCCTTCAGCACACGGATATAGCCGCCGTGACGCGCTTCGTAGCGCGGCCCCAGGGTGGCGAACAGCTTGCCCACCTGCTCCACGTCCCGGACGTGGCTGATGGCCTGACGGCGCGCGTGCAGATCGCCGCGCTTGGCCAGCGTCACCAGCTTTTCGACGAAGGGCCGAAGCTCCTTGGCCTTGGGCAGGGTGGTCACGATCTGCTCGTGCTTGATCAGGCTCGCAGCCATGTTCGCGAACATGGCCGTCCGGTGAGCCGAGGTCCGGCCGAGCTTACGGTGCGCAACGCCGTGGCGCATAAGGGTCTCTCCAACTGGAGCGGGCCGTCTCGCGACGGGCCGCTGAAAGGGTTAGATCTGGTCTTCGAACTTCCGGGCCAGGTCTTCGATGTTTTCCGGCGGCCAGTTCGGCACATCCATGCCGAGATGCAGGCCCATGCCGGACAGGACTTCCTTGATCTCGTTCAGCGACTTGCGCCCGAAGTTCGGGGTGCGGAGCATCTCCGCCTCGGTCTTCTGGATCAGGTCGCCGATATAGACGATGTTGTCGTTCTTCAGGCAGTTGGCCGAACGAACCGACAGTTCCAACTCATCGACCTTCTTGAGCAGCGCCGGGTTGAAGGACAGCTCAGGCTTGGCTTCGCCGTCAGCCTTTTTCTTCGGCTCGTCGAAGGTGATGAAGATCTGCAGCTGGTCTTGCAGGATGCGGGCGGCGT
>DAINBM010000441.1:0-2258 GCA_036732965.1 Caulobacteraceae bacterium
CCATCATGTGCCGCCCGCAGACGGTGGCCCTCTACCGCCTGGTGATAGGAGAGGCCGGCCGCTTTCCCGAACTGGGGGAGGCCTTCTACAAGGCCGGGCCGCAGGACAAGATCGAGCACCTGTCCCGGCTGCTGGGCGAGGGCATGGCCGGGGGACTGTTGCGGGGCGACGACCCGTCGCTGGCGGCCGGTGACTTCCTCAGCCTGTGCCGGGCCCGCACCCATCAGCACCTCCTGTGGGGACTGGCCCCGGAACCCACAGAGGCCGAGATCGCCGCCGACATCGACCGGGCGGTGCGGACCTTCCTGGCCGCCTATCGGGCCTGAGGGACATGCGTCCTTCGGGACCGGCCGGCCCGAGCCCCGCGCACCCCGGTCAGTCCTGCGCCGGAAACACCAGGGCCGTGCGCAACCCCGGCCCCTGCCCCGGCCGGGCCGGTCCGCGCACCGGGCCCGGCCCCTCGTCCAGGTCAAGGCGGCCGCCATGGGCCTCGGCCACCGCCTGCACCAGGGACAGGCCCAGTCCGGATCCAGGCTGGGAGCGGCTGTGCTCCAGCCGCACGAAGCGCTGCACGATCCGGGCCCGATCCGCCTCCGGCACACCAGGACCGGTATCGGTGACGGAACACTCGATCTCGCCCGAGGCCCGCTTGCGCACCCGCAGCATCACGGCCCCGCCGGGGGGCGTGTACTTGACCGCATTGTCCAGCAGGTTGGCCATGGCCTGACCGGCGAAGTCCGGATCCCCCCGGACCACCAGCCCCCTGGAATACTCGGCGGAGAAGTCGAGCCCCTTGTCCTCGCACAGGGGGGCATAGAGCTCCGCCAGCCCCTCGCAGAGCGCCGACGGGTCGAAGGGCTTGGGATGGGGCACCTGCCCCGCGGCCTGCAGCCGGGAGATGGCCAGAACGGCGTTGAAGGTGGACAGCACCCCGTCGGTATCGGCCAGGGCCTGCTCCAGGCTCTCCGTGGCATCGGCCCGCCCGTTCTCCACCTCGATGAGGGCCGCCTCCAGCCGGGCGCGGAGCCGGGTCAGGGGGGACCGCAGGTCGTGGGCAATGGCATCACCCGCATGGCGCAGGCCGCCCATCAGCCGGTCCACCCGGTCGAGCATGGCATTCATGCCGGCGGCAAGGTCGTCATACTCGTCCCCCACCCCGCGCACCGGTGCCCGGGCGGACAGGTCCCCCGCCTCCACCGCCGCCACCACGGTCTTGAGCCCGGCCAGGCTGCGGGACACATTGCGGCTGACCAGCAGACCGGCGGACAGTCCGAGCACCAGCACCAGCACCCCGGCTCCCCAGGTGGCGCGGACGATGCGCAGGACATAGCCCTGACCCGCGCCGATATCGGTGCCGACGAACAGCAGTTCCCCCTGCGGCAGGCGCACCTGGCGGCCCCAGGCCTGGCGGCGGACCACGGCCCCGTCCGGGTCGGTGGAGCTGACCCGGAAGGAGGCATGGGCCTCGCCTATGGGCGGATCGACAGGGGTTGCGGCGATGTTGCCGCTGATCGGCCGGGCGGTCCGGTCCATCAGCAGGTACAGGAACGGGCGGTCCGTGCCCGTGCGCTCGATCAGGGCCTGGTTGACACCCGTGACCCCCGCCCGGGCATAGACCGCTTCCAGCGAGCTGATCTCCCGGCTGACGTCCTCGTCCGCGCGGCGGGTCACCTCGCCGGCCGTGGCGATGTAGATGTAGAACAGGAAGGCCGCCGCCGCCGCCGCGAACAGGGCCAGCGACAGCAGGGTCAGCCGGAAGGCGGTGGTGCGGAACAGGGCCGGCAGGGGCATGGTGCGCCCGGCCCGTCAGGCGTCCAGCCGGTAGCCCGCGCCACGCACGGTCTGCAGCATGGCCCGGTCGAAACCCTTGTCGATCTTGCCGCGCAGACGGGAGATGTGCACGTCGATCACATTGGTCTGGGGGTCGAAATGATACTCCCACACCTTTTCCAGCAGCATGGTCCGGGTGACCGACTGGCCCGCGTGGCGCATGAGGAACTCGAGAAGCTGGAACTCCCGGGGCTGCAGGTCGATCTCGGTCCCGGCCCGGTGCACCGTGCGCCCGATCAGGTCCATTTCCAGGTCCCCGACCCGCAGGGTCGTGGTCTGTCCGCCGGTGTCCTTGCGCCGGCACAGCGCCTCCACCCGGGCGATCAGTTCGGCAAAGGCATAGGGCTTGACCAGGTAGTCATCGCCCCCGGCCTTCAGGCCCGTCACCCGGTCATCGATCTCGCCGAGCGCGGACAGGAACAGGACCG
>DAINBM010000442.1:0-2256 GCA_036732965.1 Caulobacteraceae bacterium
TGGGCGGTTGCGCGTGGGCGCGAGGCCCGAGGGGCCGCCTTGCAGCGGGCGGAAGAGGACCCCGGGCGGGAAGGGGGGCCCGCTGCCTGCGGGGTCGGCATCGGCGTCGGCATCGGCGCCGCGGTCCCCGTCCCCGTCCCCATCCCTGTCCCCGTCCCCGTCTCCGCCCAGGTCCATGGCCGTGGCCGCGGCCCGGGCCGCCGCCCGCGCCTGATCCACCCGGTTGCCGGCGGCGGCGATGTCGAGGTTCTGGGCCAGGGCCTGCTGGACAAGCGAATCGAGGGTCGCGTCCCCGAAACCTGTCCACCACCGGTCCAGGGGCGTGGCCGGTGTCTCGGTCGATCGGGACGCCAGCAGCGTGGCGCTGGCATAGCTGCCGCTGAGCGGTGATGCGGGCATGCGCGCGTTGGGGCCGACCGCGCACGCGCTCAGTCCGGTGACTGTCGTGGCAGCCAGCAACAGGCCGAGGCCGCCGAGTCGGAACAGGCGCCGGGGTCGGGACGGGCAGGGCGCGCGCATGCTCAGGCTCCAGTCAGTTATGAAGTAGAAAATGGTTCACATGTCACCAACCGTCAAGGACATAGCCCGACCCGATCGGCCGTGCTATGGGCGAGGTCATGGAACTGTCACCGGAACAGCAGGAACTCCCCGGCCAGCGCGGCCCGCAGCAGCACGAGATGCGCGACCGGATCGTGCGCGCGGCCGAGGCGCGCTTTCGGCATTACGGTTACGGCAAGACCACCGTGTCCGAGATCGCCGCCGACCTCTCGGTCTCCAGCGCCTACATCTACAAGTTCTTCGGGTCGAAGATCGCCATCTGCGAGGCAGTCTGCGGCAGCCTGCTGGGGCGGATCGATGAGGCATTGTGGTCCGAGGCGCGCACGGACCGCACGGCCGCCCAGCGCCTGCGCCGGACCTATCATATCCTTCTGGAACACAGCCTTGCGCTGTTCTTCAACGATCGCCAGCTGCACGACATGGTGGTGACGGGGCTGGAGCAGCGCTGGGCCTCCATCGCTCGCCACATAGAGGTGATGGAGGACGTGGCCCGCTTCCTGGTCCAGGAGGGCCGGGCCTCCGGGGAGTTCGAGCGCAAGACGCCGCTTGACGAGGTCGCCGGGGCCGTCGCCAGCACCTTTTCACCGTTCTGCCATCCCGTCCTGCTGGAGCACGGCATCGACGGTGACCTGGCCGCCCGGGCCGATGCCGTGGCAACCATCGTCCTGCGCGGCCTGTCGGCCTGAGGCCGTCTCTGATCCCTCACCGGAATATCGGCACGCTTCGCGAGTGACGAGTTGACAAGATCGTCACTCATCACCAGTCTCGTCACCGAAATCAGGTGAGATCGTGCAGATGAGACGTTCCCGATCATCAACGGGCCCGCAGGCTCTCCCGGCAACCCGTGTCGGACGCGTGCGGGGCATCGAGCTCTGTCTGGCCCTGGCGACGCTGAGCGGATGCGGTACGCCGCAGCAGTCGGATCCCCGCACCGAGGCGCCGCTGGTCCGGACCGGCATGGCTGTTCCCGCCTCCGGTGGCAGCGACCAGCTCAGCGGCGTGATCCGGGCCCGGGTCGAGGCGGATCTCGGCTTCCGCGTGTCCGGCAAGATCGCCGAGCGGCTGGTGGACCTCGGTGCCCATGTGCGGCAGGGTCAGGTCCTGGCGAAGCTCGACCCTCAGGACTATGCCCTTGCCCTCACGGCTGCCGACGCTCAGGTGCGGGCGGCCCAGGCCCAGGCCGACCGGGCCGTGTCGGACGAGCGGCGACTGCGGGGACTTGTACAGAGCGGCGCGGTCTCTCCTCTGACCTATGATCAGGTGCGTGCGGCCGCGGACAGTGCCGTGGCCCAGGCCGCGGCCGCGACGGCCCAGCGGGACGTGGCGCGGCGTCAAACCGGATATGCCGCGCTGACCGCGGACGCCGACGGGGTGATCACGGCCCTGTCCGCCGATGTCGGTCAGGTGGTTGCGGCCGGCCAGCCGGTGATGCGTCTCGCCCATGACGGGGCCCGGGAGGCGGTGGTGGACACGCCGGAAGCCCGGCGCGGATCCCTGCCGCGACAGGCGAGAGCTGTCCTGCTGGCCCGGTCGGATGCCGCGCCCATGACCGCGACCCTGCGACAGGTGGCGGCGGCCGCCGATCCCCAGACCCGGACCTTCGAGGCGCGGTATGTGCTCGAGGGCTCCGCGGCGGAGGCCCCCCTGGGCACCAGTGTCCGGATCGACGTGCCGCGGCCGGCCGCCGGTGCCTCCGGT
>DAINBM010000443.1:0-1341 GCA_036732965.1 Caulobacteraceae bacterium
AACGGCTATCACACCGTCTATGGCGTGGGCGGCGCCTATGGCCCGTATGTCCCGAACGTGACCTTCACCCAGGACACCACCTCCTATGCCCTGTTCGCGCAGGACGAGTGGACCCTGCCCAACAATTTCAAGGCCATTTTCGGGGCCCGTTACTGGAACGACGAGCGCAAGGTCAATTACGACGCGTTCGACACCTATGCCGAGCACATCATCTTCAACACCAGCCAGGTCTATGCCTTCAACGGCACCTCGCAGGTGACGGCGGGCATCAATGTGAAGCCTTCGGATGCGGACAAGACCTTCGACGACTACTCCGTCCGCGCCGAACTGGACTGGAAGCCCACCCGGGACGTTCTGGTCTATGGCAGCTTCAACCGCGGTTCCAAGAGCGGCGGCTTCACCCTGTCCACCGCCACGCCCTTCGCGGGCTACGAGGCGGCGTTCGTCAACGGCATTCCCTACAAGCCGGAAGTGCTGAACGCCTACGAGTTCGGGCTCAAGTCCACCCTGCCGCTGAAGACCACCCTGAACGTCACGGCCTTCTATTACGACTACACCAACTATCAGGCCTTCACCTACCAGCAGTTCGTGGAGAGCGTGGTCAACAAGAAGGCGAACGAGGAAGGCTTCGAGGTCGAACTGGTCTCGCATCCGGTGCAGGGCCTCACCCTGCAGGGCTCGACCTCGCTCCTCGACAACACGGTAAAGAACGTGAACCTGCCGGACGGCACCCTGGTGGACCGTCATCTGCCCCAGGCCCCGCACACCTCCGCCCAGGGGCTGGCGCGGTACGAGTTCCCGGTGGGACCGGGCTATCTCGCCCTGCAGGGGGATGTGCAGTACACGGGCAAGTTCTGCTTCTCGGTGCTCTGCGCGCCGGTGGAGCGGGAAGGGGCCCACACGGTCTACAACGCCCGTGTCAGCTGGGCCCCGACCGGGAAGAAGTGGGAAGCGGCCTTCTTCCTCAACAACATCACCAACGAGATCTACCGCGTCTATACCTATGACGTGGCGCTCTCCACCGGCCAGATCCCCAGCGTCTATGCCAAGCCGCAGACCTGGGGCGTCAGCCTGACCTACCACTTCAACTAGGCAATGGCGGTCTTCGAGGCGGGTTGACCCGCCTCGGGATGCCGCGCGTTCCGGAACCAACGGCGAGTATTGCGGGTTCGATCAACACACCTTCGTCATGGTGAGGAGGCTCGGAACGGGCCGTCTCGAACCACGCACAGCCGCACTGCGTCCTTCGAGACGGGCTTCGCCCGCCTCAGGATGACGCGCGTTGTGGAACCAACGGCGAGTATTGCGGGTTCGATCAACACACCTTCGTCATGGTGAGGA
>DAINBM010000443.1:1441-2242 GCA_036732965.1 Caulobacteraceae bacterium
GGCTCGGAACGGGCCGTCTCGAACCACGCACAGCCGGCGTCACCGCCGCGAGAGGGCCGCCAGGATCTCCTGGTGTCCGCACACGCCGACGATCCGTCCGTCGTCGGACAGGAACACGGGGCGTCCGGAGCGGTGCAGCCGGTCGATCAGGTCGGCCAGCGACGTGTCGGCGGGCAGAACATCCTCTTCCGACGGTGCCCCGTCCCGCGCCGGGTCCACCGGCCTCATCACGGTGGTGCCGGTGAGCACGGATAACGGGTTCATGTGCCGGACGAACTCCGCCACATAGTCGGTGGCCGGACGCAGCACGATGTCCTCTGCCCCGCCGGACTGGATGATCCGACCGCCTTCCAGGATGGTGATGGTGTCGCCGAGCTTCAGGGCCTCGTCCAGGTCGTGGCTGACGAACAGGATGGTCTTGTGGACGCTGGCCTGCAGGCTGAGGAGTTCGTCCTGCAGCCGGCTGCGGATCAAGGGGTCCAGAGCGGAGAAGGGCTCGTCCATCAGCAGGATGTCGGCGTCCGTGGCAAAGGCCCGGGCCAGCCCCACCCGCTGCTGCATGCCGCCGGACAGCTCCTGGGTCTTGCGGTCGGCCCATTCGGTGAGGCCGACCAGGGCCAGCTTCTCGTCCACCCGGCGGGCGCGCTCGGCCTTGTCCACCCCCTGGAACTCGAGGCCCAGCCCCACATTGTCGCGGACCGTGCGCCAGGGCAGCAGGCCGAACTGCTGGAAGACCATGGCGACGGACCGGCGCCGGACATCCCGCAGGGTCGCCGCGTCGCAGCTGGCCACATCCACTGT
>DAINBM010000444.1:0-2235 GCA_036732965.1 Caulobacteraceae bacterium
GGGCCGCTCAGCGGTCCCCGGACAGGTCCAGCACTTCCTCGAAGGTCCGCAGGCCCGGCCGCTGGGCGGTCACCAGCACGCCCATGTTGCCGGGGGCGTGGCGGTTGTCGAGCATCTTCTCGTGCGCGTCGGGGATCTGGTCCCAGGGGAACACCTCCGACAGGCACGGATCGATCCGCCGTTCGATCACCAGCTGGTTGGCGGCCGATGCCTGCTTCAGGTTGGCGAAGTGGCTGCCCTGCACCCGCTTCTGCCGCATCCACAGGAAGCGGGCATCCATGGTCAGGTTGAAGCCGGAGGTTCCCGCGCAGATCACCACCATGCCGCCGCGCTTGGCCACGAACACCGAGACCGGGAAGGTCTGCTCGCCGGGGTGTTCGAAGACGATGTCCACGTCCTTGCCGCCGGTATGCTGCCAGAGCGCCTTCCCGAACTTGCGGGTCTCCTTCATGTAGTCGGCGAAGTCCGGGCCATTGACCGTGGGCAGCTGGCCCCAGCAGTTGAAGTCCTTGCGGTTCAGGACGGCCTTGGCCCCCATGGACAGCACGAAGTCCACCTTTGACTCGTCGCTGACCACGCCGATGGCATTGGCCCCGGACACGGCGCAGAGCTGACAGGCGAACACGCCCAGACCGCCGGACGCGCCCCAGACCAGCACGTTGTCGCCCGGACGCAGCACGTGGGGTTCGTGCCCGAACAGCATGCGATAGGCCGTGGCGAGGGTCAGGACGTAGCAGCCGCTCTCCTCCGAGTTCAGGTGGCGGGGGCGGGGCATCAGCTGGCGGGACTGGACGCGGCAGAACTGGGCAAAGGCCCCGTCGGGTGTCTCGTAGCCCCAGATCCGCTGGCTGGTGGAGAACATCGGGTCGCCGCCGTTGCACTCCTCGTCATCCCCGTCGTCCTGGTTGCAATGGACCACCACCTCGTCGCCCGGCTTCCAGCGACGCACCCGCGAGCCCACGGCCCAGACGATGCCGGCGGCGTCGGACCCGGCCACGTGGTAGGGCTGCTTGTGCACGTCGAGCACGCTCATCGGCTCGCCCAGGGCCGCCCAGACGCCGTTGAAGTTTACCCCGGCGGCCATGACCAGCACCAGCACCTCGTCATCGCCGATGGTCGGGGTCGGCACCACCTCCACCTGCATGGCGGTGTTGGGACGGCCGTGGCGCTCCTTCCGGATCGCCCAGGCGTACATCTTCTCCGGCACGTGAAAGAGTGGCGGGACCTCCCCGATCTCGTAGAGATCCTTTTCGATACGGGTGGACAGGGCGGCAGTTGACATGTTTTTTCCCGAACTTGCGGATCTTCGAACCCGGTGAGGTGTGTCGCGCGGCGGGAGGGGCGGGTGACGCAGGGGCAGGGAAAAATCTACCTCCTGGTCCCGGTCAAACCGAAACGGCAGGGACGATCTGCTGCCAGTCCCTCTTTGAGCGCAACAAATTTGACCCTGAAGGTGTTATAGGCTTGCGGGCTTGGCAAGTTTATTTTGCAATGCAGCATTCGAAATGCCGCAGGGCCGCGACCCGCGCGGAACAATCAGATCCGGCGGGCACGGGAGAGGACACGAGAATGGCAGATCAGACCGGATCCGAGACACTCGCGCCGCGGGACGCGCCGTGGATCTTCCGCACCTATGCGGGACACTCCACCGCCGCCATGTCCAACCAGCTGTACCGGGCCAATCTGGACAAGGGCCAGACCGGGCTCTCCATCGCCTTCGACCTGCCCACCCAGACCGGCTACGACCCGGACCATGTGCTGGCCCGGGGGGAAGTGGGCAAGGTCGGTGTGCCGGTCAGCCATCTGGGGGACATGCGGGCCCTGTTCGACCAGATCCCGCTCGCGCGCATGAACACCTCCATGACCATCAATGCCACGGCCCCGTGGCTGCTGGCGCTCTATGTGGCACTGGCGGAGGAGCAGGGGGCGGATCCCCGGGCGCTGCAGGGCACCACCCAGAACGACCTGATCAAGGAATATCTCTCCCGGGGCACCTACATCTATCCGCCCCGGCCGAGCCTGCGGCTGATCTCGGACATGATCGTCTGGTGCTATGGCGAGACGCCGAAGTTCAATCCGATGAATGTCTGCTCCTACCACCTGCAGGAGGCCGGTGCGACGCCGGAGCAGGAACTGGCTTTCGCGCTGGCCACCGCCATCGCCGTGCTGGACGCCGTCCGCGCCGCTGCGCCGGAGCATGCGGAAGAGTTCGGCAAGATCGCCTCGCGCATCTCC
>DAINBM010000445.1:0-2230 GCA_036732965.1 Caulobacteraceae bacterium
AACCGGGGCCGAACTTGCCGGACAGCAGACCGCCGGCCAGGGGGGACCAGACCATCAGCCCGACCTTCTGGTCATTCAGCAGGGGCACCACGTCCCGCTCCAGATCCCGCCCGGCGATGGTGTAGTAGGCCTGCAGGCTCTCGAACCGGGCGAGGTTGCGGTGTTCGGCATGGCCCAGGGCCTTCATGATCTTCCAGGCCTGCCAGTTGGAGACGCCGACATAGCGGACCAGACCCTGGCGGACGAGGTCGTCGAGGGCCCGCACCGTTTCCTCCACCGGCGTCACGCTGTCATTGGCGTGGATCTGGTAGAGGTCGATGTGATCGAGCTGCAGGCGCTCGAGGCTGCGCTGCACCCCGTCCATGATGTGGGCACGGCTGGCCCCCACGTCGTTGGGTCCGGTGCCCATGGCCCCGTAGACCTTGGTGGCAATGACCACGTCGGAGCGCTTGACCGCCAGGTTCTTCAGGGCCTGACCGAGGATCTGTTCCGACAGCCCCTCGGAATAGACGTCGGCGGTGTCGATGAAATTCACCCCGTGATCCAGGCTGGTTCGGATCAGCCGCTCTGCCGTCTCCTGGTCCTGACGGCCGATGGCGGCCCAGCGGCTGGTGCCACCAAAGGTCATGGTGCCCAGGCAGAGCTCGGAAACGAATAGGCCGGTACGGCCAAGCTGGTTATAGCGCATCGTGAAGCTCCTGGTTCGGCGTTGGGGTTCCCTGTGCAGGGAAGATCGCGTTCCGAAGGGGCGGTGACAAGGGCGGCGAGGCGCAGGGCATGAACTACCGGCACGCATTTCACGCGGGCAATTTCGCGGACCTGCTGAAGCACGCCCTGCTGCTGGGCCTGCTGGCGGCGCTCAGGGTCCGCTGGCGGCCGATCCGGGTGATCGACACCCATGCCGGTGCCGGGGTCTACGATCTTCAGGACACGCCGACCCTGAAGTCGGGGGAAGCCGCGGCCGGGATCCTGCGGCTGGCGGATGCCGGGGAGGTCCAGGACCCACAGCTCGCCGCACTCATGGTCGCTGTGCGGTCCCTGAACCCGGCGGGCCTTTGCCTCTATCCCGGATCGCCCCTGCTTGCGGCCCGGGCCCTGGGACCGCAGGACGGGCTGATCGCCTGCGAGCTGCGGGGGGAGGAGGCGGACCGGCTCCGCGCGGCCCTTGACCGCCACGCGCCCCGGCCGGGTCCCGCCGTGCGGGTCCGGGCCGTCGATGGCTTCGGCTATGCGGCGACGGTATCGTCGGATCCTGCCGTCTCGACCCTCGTCCTGATCGACCCGCCCTACGAGGCCGGCGACGACTATGACCGGGTCGTCGACACCGTCGGCCGCATCCTTGCCCGGGCACCGGATGCGGTTGTGGCCATCTGGGCCCCGATCAAGGATCTCGAGACGCTGGACTTCCTGCTGCGGCGGCTGGAGGCCATCCCGCAGGCCCGGGGGCATGTGGCGCAGCTGCGCCTGCGGCCCCTGACCAACCCCATGCGCATGAACGGGTGCGCCATGATCGTGCTGGGGGCGGACGAGACCGCTGACGCGGCCCGGGCCTCGGCGGAGCAACTGGCTGTCCTGTGCGGTGAGCAGGGCGGCCGCGCCATCGTCCATTCCCTGGGTGACTGACGAAATCCGGTGCATCACCCCCGTCGGCGTGTTATGCTGCGCTGCACAATTCCTGTCCGGGTGCGTGCCGATTTCAAGCCTGTCTTCCAGCCCTCCAGCCCTTGAAGAGGCGAACATGGTCAGCCAATCTCAAGTCCCCCCGCCGGAACGTCTGTGGCATGTCAGCCTCGGCCTCGCCTCTCCGCTCTGGCCCGCCTTCTATGCGGCGGCCGCCACGGGCGTGGCAGTCTGGAGCTTCGGGGCCGTGATGCGCTCGCTCGGGGCGTCGGCGCCACGCATGTCGGTCGATGGGGCTGGGGCATCTCGCACCGGAACGCCGGTTGCGCCCGCCACGGAGGCCGCCGTGCCATCCCGGCCGACCCGCAGGCGCCGGACGGTGGCCGCGCCGGCCAAGGGGTCGCCCGTCGCCTGACGCCGACACAGGCGTCGGTCCGCCCTTGCTGCGTCCGACTGCCCTGTTAAGGATAGGCGGCGCTCCGGGTTCCGTCCGGGGGGCAGCGCCGTCCGGAGGGGACCCATGGCGAAGACACTGACGGATATCCACAATATCCGCCTGTCGATCGAGCGGATCGGCAGCCTGTCGGATGATGTGATCCATCTGGGTCCG
>DAINBM010000446.1:0-2225 GCA_036732965.1 Caulobacteraceae bacterium
TGCCGTCGGGCTTGTCCACCTCGGTGGTGCCGATGAAGCTGCCCTTCTGGATGGCGTCGGGGGAGACGGGCTTCACCTCCGTCACCGACCAGTCGGGGGTCAGCTTCACCACCGCCACGCCGCCCTCGCGGGTGGCGATGGTCAGGACATTGCCGTCCAGGCTGGTCACCTTGCCGCGGATCAGGGTGGGGCGCGCCGCAGGGGCCGGAGCCGAGGCGGTCGCGGGGGCCGTTGCAGGGGTTGTCTGGGCCTGCGCCGCAGTGCTGATGAAGGGCAGGGTGGCGGCCATGGTGGCGGCCATCAGGATCGTACGCATCGGGGGCCCTCTTTCCAGGTTTCATGGAGGCTATCCCAGCCGGAGCAGGGCGCATAGGCCCCCTCGTCCACGCCCTCTGGCGCGGGGCGTCCCGTTGCGCTACCGACGGAGCGACCCCATCACCGGAGCCGGACCGCCATGACCAAGACCCCTCGCGGATTCTTCAAGCCCCTGGCCATCGGTGCGCCGCAACCCTACCGGGAGCTGCCCTCCCGGGTGGAGCGGATGCTGCACTTCGTCCCCCCGCACCTGGACAAGGTCCGCGCCAAGATCGGCGAGACCCTGAAGGAGGTGGACGTGATCGTCGGCAATCTGGAGGATGCGATCCCGGCGGAGTTCAAGACCGCCGCCCGGGCCGGCTTCATCGAGATGGCGAAGGCCCACGACTTTGCCGCCGCCGGGGTGGGCCTGTGGACCCGGATCAACTGCCTGAACTCCCCCTGGCACCTGGACGATGTCACCGAGATCGTCGCCGCCGTGGGCAACCAGCTGGACGTGATCATCGTCCCCAAGGTGGAGGGGCCCTGGGACATCCACTACATGGACCAGTTGCTCGCCCTGCTGGAGGCCCGGCACGGAGTGACCCGGCCGATCCTGCTGCATGCCCTTCTGGAGACCGCCGAAGGGGTGAACAATGTGGAGGCCATCTGCGCCGCCAGCCCGCGGATGCAGGGGGTCAGCCTCGGCCCCGCCGACCTCGCGGCCAGCCGGGGCATGAAGACCACCCGGGTGGGCGGCGGTCACCCCTTCTACCGGGTGATGGAGGATCCCCATACCGACGGCAGTCCCCGGGCCAGCGTGCAGCAGGACCTGTGGCACTACACCCTGGCGAAGATGGTGGACGCCTGCGCCGCCCATGGCATCAAGGCCTTCTACGGCCCCTTCGGCGACATTGCCGACCTCGCGGCCTGCGAGCAGCAGTTCAAGAATGCCTTCCTGCTGGGATGTGCCGGGGCCTGGAGCCTGCACCCCTCGCAGATCGCCGTGGCCAAGACGGTGTTCAGCCCCGATCCCGGCGAGGTCGCCTTCGCCAAACGCATCCTGGAGGCCATGCCCGACGGTTCGGGCGTGGCCATGATCGACGGCAAGATGCAGGACGACGCCACCTGGAAACAGGCCAAGGTGCTGGTGGACTGCGCCCGCCAGATCGCCGGCAAGGACCCGGTGATGGCCGAGGTCTACGGCCTCTGACCCTGGGTCACGCGGTGACCGGGCCCCGGAGTGACGGGTGAGGGGTGACGGGTTAGGGGTGACGGGTTAGGGGTGACGGGGCGTCCGTTGGGGTCAGGCGACCCGTTCGGCCCGGCGCTTGCGGGGGCCGGCATAGGCCTCGCTGTTGAAGCGGCGGCGATCCGGACCCGTATAGATGTCGGAATCGACCCAGTCCCGGGGCTTGAGCATCACGTTTTCCACCCGGCGGAACAGGTCCTTCATGGCATAGGGCTTGCGCAGGAACTCGTGCGCCCCGGCATCCCGGGCCCCCTTGATGGACTCCACCGTCGCCTCGGCGGTGTAGAGGATCACGGGGACATACCGCTGGGACAGGCGACTGCGCCGCAACTCCCGCACGAAGGCGACGCCATCGAAGTCCGGCCCCCGGTATTCGGTGATGATCAGCTGCGGATCGGCCTGGCCGACCAGGGCCACGGCCCCGGGAGTCCGGCCCAGAACGGTGATCTGACGGGCGCCGAAATCCCGCAGGAACTCGCTCATCATCCGGGCACTGGTCTGGACGGGATCCAGGATGAGGATCCTCTGGATACAGGGAACAAGCTTCTTCAGCTGGGCGCTATCGGCAGCGAACATCGGGCAACTCGTGACATGTGTCCCTCACGCCTAACTCAAAGCCCGTAAAGAACAGATTGATACCCGTGCCGATCCCCGTCCGTCTCCCTAGCGGGCCGCCCGC
>DAINBM010000447.1:0-2210 GCA_036732965.1 Caulobacteraceae bacterium
GACCGTGGCGACCCGCGCGGCCAGGACGAGCCCGACGGCCAGCGCGGCCACGGGGGTGAACAGGCGGCCCGCCTGGACGGCCTCGTGCTCGCCGATCAGGATGAAGACGACGGAGTTCGCAAGGAACGCGGCATAGTCCCAGAAGGAGATCAGGTGGGCCTGTCCCGCCTCCGAGATCGCGCCGCCGATCCAGCCCGTCCGACCGGCATTGCCCACCACCAGACCCGCGGCCATCGCGGCCAGGACGCCGGACATGTGGAGATGCTCCGCGATCCAGAAGGAGCCATAGGCGGTGAGGGTGGTCAGCGTGATCTCGACCAGGTGATCGTCCGTGCGGCCGGCGACCGTCAGGGCTGCGAGGGCCGCGGCCACGCCGACCAGCACACCGCCGATCACCATCCAGCCGAGCGAGGCGACAAGTCCGCCCGCCTCGAGCGGGGCCCCGTGAGCCACCGATACCAGCATCGCGAAGGCCACGGCGGCGGTGCCGTCATTGAGCAGGCTCTCGGACTCCACCAGCAGGCTGAGGCGGGGCTCGACCCTCAGCTCTCTGAATGCCGCCACGACCGAGACCGGGTCTGTCGCGGCGATCAGCGCGCCGAACAGTGCCGCGCCCAGCCAGCCCCAGCCGACGCCATAGTGCATGCCGGCTGCAATGATCGCACCTGTGAGCGCCACGCCCGGGAAGGCCAGCAGCACCGTGACCGGCAGGTCCCTGCGGAACGGTCGCCACTTCAACTGAAGCGCCGCCTCGAAGATCAGCGGCGGCAGAAGGATGGAATAGATCAGGTCCGGTGCCATGTGGACGGCCTTGACGCCGCCCAGCATCGCCAGCCCGATGCCTGCGGCCACCAGCCCGACGCTGTACGGCAGGCGCAGCCGGCGGCACAGGATCGCAACCGCGCACGCTATGGCGAGGAACTGTCCGAGCTGGCTTGCCGACATGCCGAGACCCCTCCGGCCGCGCCGCAACATGGCCTGCGGCGACTCAAGGGTCGTCTATGCCACGACTCCGTGGCGGCGGTCGCGATGGCTGGGGACGGGGCTGTCGTTCCGCCCGCTGGCCCCATCCCCGGCGCGTTCCTCCACGCCCGCCCATGCCGCTTGAACCTGTCCCGGCAAGGACGACACCTCCCGCTCCGGAAGGTGCCAGGGTCCCCGACAGCCCGGACGTGCGGGCTACTTGCAGTAATGGCGCAACCCATCCGTCCCGAGGTAGGTCCGGCTGCTGGGGTCGTAGCTCCGGTATCGTTGCCGGCAGGCCTGATCAAAGGACGAATCCGCCGTTCGAGCGCGCTCGGCCTCGTCCTGAGAGCCGACAATCGCCGCACCGAGGGCAAAGCCGATGATTCCCGCAATCAGGGACTGTGAGGTGTCATGCCCTCGGCTCCCCCGTCGGTCGCGATACTGCTGGGCCCAGCGATCGCGTTCCGGCGCGTGCCGATTCCACTCGTCATGCTCCACCCACCGCCCCTTGTAGTAGAAATACTGACCGCTTGTGCGGTTGTCCCCCTGTCGCCCTTGGTCGTGATCCTGATGCTCAGGGGCACGTGGCGGGGGCTGATCTGGCCGGGAATATTCCGGTCGTGAGGCGGGGCGGGGCTGCGCCACGGCCAGATCGGCCCCGGTTGTGTTGATGAGGCAGATCGTCAGCAAAGCTGTTGCATGTTTCATGGTGGTCCGCTCCCAAGCCCATGTGTGATCACCTTCGAGCTGTTCCCGGACATCAGATCGCGCTCTGTTGAACGCACGGCATTGATCCGGAACAAACACGCCTGAAGCCGATCCCTGACAGTGTGGCACGTCCAGAAATGCCCGGACGGGCGCGGGTTCGGGGCCGTGCCCGACCCTTTGCAGGCCGGGGCCCCGTCGCACTCACCCGCAAGCCGCTTCCGGTCTCGTGGGAAGATCAGCGGCAACTGTTCCGGGACCTCGGTCGAGCGCGCTAACGCAGCCTCCCCAGCGGCACTGAATTCTCATTTCGAACAGCTATCGCGTCCTCGGAACTTAGACTGCGAACCGGGCCGAACCCGAAAGGCACACTTCTGAAATGGCCCTCGAGAATGACGGCCATATGTTCGGAGATTGTCCGCCATTTCGGTGAATGTGGAGAGCCGACCGCGTCTCCAGCCGCGCCACAAGCCACGGAAATCGCGAGGCTATTCCCCGCGTCTAAACCACACTTCAGTTTCCGGAGGACTGAATGGTGG
>DAINBM010000448.1:0-2207 GCA_036732965.1 Caulobacteraceae bacterium
TCGTCAACATGCGCATGCATCACCGGCAGTCGGACTTCTTTGACGTGGACTTCGATATCGACGTCATCGACGCCCGGCACATCACTCACATCACCGCCGCGCTCCGCGCCTGTCCGTCGGTGGAGACCGTCGACCGGGTGCGCGGCTGATGCGTCTGTGGCTGCTGGCGGTGATCACGGCCGGTGTGCTGGCCACGGGGGCGTCTGCCGCGCCGACGGTCCCGGATCCGGAGGTCAGCGCCTGCACGGAGCTGAGTGCCGGGGTGGAGGTGGCGGACGCGCGGACCCTCGATACCATCGAGGCCGATCTGTTGGCCGGGCGCCCTGGCGCTGTGGTGGCACGGACGGCGGAGATCGAGGCCCTGCTTCGCCGCCACGCCGATCGGCACCGGATCGAACGGTGTGGCGACATCATCCACGTGAATTCCGGACAACCGGATGACGCCCTGTTCGCCCAGGCCGACATGGTGGGCACCATCACCAAGTCCACGGCCTCGAAGATCACTGTGGATGCCACCCCGTCCTACCTCGTGACCGGCTATGTCCTCGCCGCCGCCCTGGCTCTGGACCGGCAGGATGCGGCTGCGGCCGCACGCTGGATCGCCGTCGGCCGGACCCTCGCCCCGGTCGAACCCCTGTTCGCGATGCTGGAGCGGGACAGGTCCCCCGAGGGCGGGGCCCTGAAGGCCGTCGGCGTGGAGATTTCCCGCCGGACGCCGCGCTAACGGCCGCGACCTCTTTTCCTCGCGCCCGTTTCACCTTACCTGAGGCGCATGACCTCAGATGACGTGATCGCTGAATTCCGCGCATGCGGTGCCCTCCGCGAGGGGCATTTCGTCCTGTCTTCCGGCCTCCACAGCCCGGTGTTCCTGCAGAAGAACCTCGTCTTCATGCACGCGGACCGGACGGAGCGTCTGTGCAAGGCCCTGGCCCACAAGATCACCGCCGCCGTGGGGCCGGTGGACATCGTGGTCTCGCCGGCCGTGGGGGCCATCATCCCCGGCTACGAGACCGCCCGCCATCTGGCGGTCCCGTCCGTCTATGTGGAACGGGAAGGGGGGCAGTTCCGTCTGCGCCGCGGGTTCCACCTGGAACCGGGGGCACGGGTCGCCATGGTGGAGGACATCGTCACCACCGGACTGTCGTCCCGGGAATGCATCGCGGCCATCCGCGAGGCGGGGGGCGAGGTGGTCTGTGCCGCCTGCATCGTCGACCGCTCCGGAGGCCGCGCGGATGTGGGCGCGCCGAAGGTGGCGCTGGCGACGCTGGACGTGCCTGCCTATCCGGCGGACGCGCTGCCGCCCGAACTCGCGGCGACCCCGATCGAGGATCCCGGCAGCCGGAGACTGAAGTCGTGAGCCGACGCCTGCGGCTGGGCGTCAATATCGACCACGTGGCCACGATCCGGAACGCCCGGGGGGGCACCCATCCCGAACCGCTCCGGGCGGCGGAGGCGGCGATATCCGCCGGCGCGGACGGCATTACCGCCCATCTCCGGGAAGATCGTCGACACATTTCCGATGCGGACATCGAACAGCTTTCGGCCGCCTGCGCCCGCATGGGCCGCCCGCTGAACTTCGAGATGGCCGTAACGGACGAGATGCGCGAGATCGCGCTGCGCCACCGCCCGCATGCGGCCTGCCTCGTGCCGGAGCGGCGGGAGGAACGGACCACCGAGGGCGGCCTCGACGTGGCCCGGGGTCACAATGCCATCGCACCGGTGGTCCGCGACCTGCGGGATGCCGGCATCCGCGTGTCCCTGTTCATCGAGGCCAATCCCGTGCAGATCGCCGTCGCGGAGGCCCTCGGGGCCGAAGTGGTGGAACTGCACACCGGGGCCTATTGCGACGCGGTGAAGGACAGGAATGCGGAGGCGGCGGCCCGGCTTCTCGACCAGCTGCGGAGGGGTGCCACCGAGGCGGCCCGTCGGGGGCTGGAGGTGCATGCGGGTCACGGGATCGATTTCGACAGCGTCGGCCCCGTGTCGGAAATCCCCGAGGTGGTGGAGCTGAACATCGGTCACTTCCTGATCGGGGAGGCGATCTTCACCGGGCTGGACGGCGTCATCTCGCAGATGCGTCGCCGGATGGATGAGGCGAGGGGACTGTGATCGTCGGGATGGGCTCGGACCTGTGCGACATCCGCCGGATCCAGACCACCCTCGACCGGTTCGGAGACCGCTTCACACAGCGCATCTTCACGGCGGTG
>DAINBM010000449.1:0-2191 GCA_036732965.1 Caulobacteraceae bacterium
GTTCAAGGTGCAGGTGGTGCGGATGTTCCCCGCCACAGCTGGGGCCTATGCCGCCATCCGGATGCCGGTGAACCCGCTGGGACTGTCCCTCGAGGCGGTCCAGGGCGGTCCGGGGTTGAGCAACGGCCGTGCGACCCTGATCGTCAGCGGCGTTGAGCGGAACGTGGAAACCGAAACCCGGGCTCCGGCCCCTGTGCGGGTGGCCCTGTTCGATCGCGCGGGCAAGCCTCTCCGGGCGCAGACGGCGCGGGTGGACGGCCCGCCCCTGGCACCGGGCGAGACCCGCGCCTTCTCCGTCAACCTGTACGATCCGCCCATCAACGTGGCGGAGTATCAGGTGGAATTCGTGGTGGAAAAGCCGGCAAAGCCCAGCCATCCGGAACCGGTCCGTCCTCCGGCGGCGGCCGCTCATCGTCCGTTGCCGCTGCGGGGCGTGACCGAGCCCGTCCCCGTCCCCGTCCCTGTCCCCGTCCCCGCCACCGCTCCGGTGGAGGCCCGTCCCCTGCCGCCCGGATCACCGTTCGCTCTGCCGACCGAGGGCAAGCTTCGCCGCGAAACCCGCTGACGGGCCATGGCGCGGGACCGACTTCTCAGCGCGCAGGACATAAGGACCCGGGTCGCGGCGCTGGCGCGAGCGGTGGCACCGCGGATCGATGACGACACGGTCTGTGTCTGTCTGCTGACCGGGGGCCTGTGGTTTGCCGCCGACCTGATGCGGGAGCTGTCACGGCTGCACCGGAACCCGCGCTTCGACTGCCTGTGGCTTGCCTCCTACGGGGACGCGGAGGTGAGCTCTGGTGACGTCCGGGTTCACGCGCCCCTGCAAAGACCGGTGACCGGCGCGCGAGTGCTGTTGCTGGACGACGTGCTGGACAGCGGCCTGTCCCTGATCACGGCGCGGAACGTGGTGCGGGCCGCGGGGGCGTCGGAGGTGCTGACGGCCGTGTTCGCCCGCAAGCCGTGGCCGACGCCGCGGGGGATCGAGGCGGACTTCGTCGCATGGGACGCCCCGGCCCGCTACATCATCGGCTATGGCATGGACGCCGCCGGTCGCGACCGCGGGCTGCCGGACCTCTGGGCCGAGGACGGCGGCTAGGATCGGCGTCAGCCCAGCCAGTCGGGCAGGGGTTCCCGGGCCAGCATCTCCTCGAAGCTCGGCCGTTTGCGGATGACGCTGAAGCGGTCGCCATTCACCAGCACCTCGGGAATGAGGGGTCGTCTGTTGTATTCGCTGCTCATGGAGGCCCCGTAGGCACCGGCGGACAGGAAGGCGACCAGGTCGCCCGCGGTCATGGGGGGCAGGCTCCGATCCCTGGCGAAGGTGTCGCCGGTCTCGCAGACCGGACCGACCACGTCCATGGCCTCTTCCGGACCGCCGTTCCCGGAGCGGACAGGGCGGATGCCGTGATAGGCCTCATAGAGGGTCGGGCGCAGCAGGTCGTTCATGGCAGCGTCCACCACCAGGAAGCTGCGACCCTCCGCCCGACGGTGGACATGGATGGCCGTGGAGAGCAGCACGCCGGCATTTGCAACGATGAGACGGCCGGGCTCGAAGGCCAGATCGATGTCGAGCCCGTCCAGCACCCGCGCCACCATGGCGGCGTAGATCGCGGGCAGGGGCGGGGCCTCCGGAGCGTCGAAATAGGGCACGCCCAGTCCGCCGCCGAGGTCCAGGCGCTCGACGGTCAGGCCATCGGCGCGCAGATCCTCCACCAGCGACCGCATGCGGGTGAAGGCTGCGGCGAGGGGACCAAGGTCGGTGATCTGGCTGCCGATGTGGCAGGCCACCCCCACGGGCCGCAGGAACGGCGAGGCGGCGGCACGGGCATAGAGCCGCCGGGCCTCGGAGAAGGAGACCCCGAACTTGGACTCCGCCTTGCCGGTGGAGATCTTGGCATGTCCGCCCGCCCCCACGTCCGGATTGACCCGGATGGCGATGGCCGGGCACCGGCCCCGGGCCTCGGCAAGGGTGGCCAGACGCTCGAGCTCCGCCTCGGCCTCCACATTGATCTCGCAGACGCCCTGGTCGATGGCGAAGGCAAGTTCGGCATCGGTCTTGCCCACGCCGGAGAAGACGATCCGCTCCGGCGGCACACCGGCGGCCAGCGCCCGGCGGATCTCCCCCTCCGACACCGTGTCGGCACCGGCGCCGAGGCGCGCGAGGGTCCGGATCACCGCCAGGTTGGAATTG
>DAINBM010000450.1:0-2185 GCA_036732965.1 Caulobacteraceae bacterium
GGCGGTCGGTCCCGAACTGCTGAGCAATGCAGAAGCCAACGACCAGGCCGCGATCGACATGGTGTCGATCTGGGGCCTCGGCTTTCATGCCGAACTGGGCGGCTGCCCGATGCCGGGATTGTGGATGCATGGCAGCGCCCAGCGCGTCTTGCAGAACACCTCGCCCGGCGTGCTGTTCACGGATCTCGCGGCCTGCAACAGCTACCAGGGCACGCTCGATGCGGCCGTAAAGGTGACCATCCCGGTGACGCTGATCCTTGGCGAGCGCGACATGATGACCCCGTTGAAAGCCGGCAAGGCATTGGCCGCGGCGCTGCCGAATGCAAAGACGGTCGTGTTGCCCGGCGCGGGTCACATGATGATGATCGAACAGCCCGACGCGGTATTGGCTGCGCTGAAGGGCTGGAAGATTCCGCGGGCATCCGGCTGTGTGGCTTATGCGGCGCACATCGGCGCCGTCCTTTCACGACTGATCACGCTTCCACGACCACAGCCGTCATCACCGGGCTTGTCCCGGTGATCCACGTCCTTGCGATGCGGCTGCGGGAAAGACGTGGATGGCCGGGACAAGCCCGGCCATGATGGCTGGCACGCTAGATGATCGCTTGACATTACCACCAATCTAGGATTTAATTCCTTCATCCCGCTCCACTGAGAGGGGCGGCTCGCGATCGTCACGGTCTGCGGGGCGGGATGCGGTGGACGTGAGGTGGCGTTCGATTGCCGGAGCGTGAAAAGCGCCCCGGATGACGACCGCGCCACCCACGGACGGCGGAAGGCGTGGATCGTCCCGGCGCAGTTGCCCTGCGCCAGATGGGGCCGGGCCGGCCGCTGCGATCGGGGTTTCCCCGCAAGGGAGACCGGGTCGTGGCGGCGGCAAGCGCAAGCCCGGCAAACGGTGGAAACCCGGAGCGTTCACCGGGGGCGCCACGCGGATACGCCGTCACTCCTCACCGCGTGCGGAACGCCGGATGCGTCCGGTGCTTTCGTGGCGACTAACTCGTGTGCTTTCACTTTTGCACACGAGGCTGCGGACGCATCGCGCGTCCGGCGTTCCGCGCGCCCTCTCAAGGAAGAGGGCGGGACGTGAACCACACCTCGGGCGTGGAAACACGCCGCGAGAATGCGAAGCCATATCCAATCGCCGCCGCTGTTTGACATTCGAATACGATGACTGACGCACGGCCCCG
The DNA here is from genome assembly GCA_036732965.1 of Caulobacteraceae bacterium. Lineage (GTDB taxonomy): Bacteria > Pseudomonadota > Alphaproteobacteria > Caulobacterales > Caulobacteraceae > CAIMFV01. The sequence goes on from DAINBM010000450.1 coordinate 1,191, forward strand.
CCGCATCCCCAGCGTCGTCCCTGCGAAGGCAGGGACCCATACGCCGTGTGGTCTATGTTGTGCGGGACGCGCATTACAGAGCGACGATGCAGGCAGCGAACTGCGCCGTGGAAACTCACGCCCTCAATCATTCACGCTCTGGGATATGGGTCCCTGCCTGCGCAGGGACGACGGTGTGGGTGAAGCGACGCAGCGCTTCAACGCACACTCGCAACGCGATGCGCGTGACTACACCGGCTGCAACGGCCGGTGCGGACCATCGGGCAAGATGACCTCGATCGCATCGCCGGCGCGCACGTCGCCGCCGGCGAGCACCACGCTCATCACGCCAGCCTTGCGGATCAGGTTGCCGCTCGCATCCTTGTCCAGCGTTGCCGCCATCAATCCCTTCTGGATCGAGGAACCAACCCATCCCGACGACGTGCTTGCCCACAAGACCCTGGCCGACGCGATTGCTCCGGTGAAGCTCGCCCTCGGGGAACATGTTCCCAACAGGGTGATCTTCAAGAACTACCTGCAGACGGGCAGTGCCGGATTCATCCAGGTCGACGCGGTGCGCGTCGCCGGAGTCTCCGAGTTCCTTGCTGTCAGCCTGCTCTCCAGAAAGTTCGGCATACCCGTTGTCCCCCATGTCGGCGACATGGGGCAGCTTCACCAGCATCTGGTCCTTTTCAACCACATCGGCATGGGGCACGAGGCCCTCTTTCTCGAACACATTCCCCACCTCCGGGAGCACTTCGTGCATCCGGTCCGCGTGGAGGGAGGTGTCTACCGCACGCCGGAGGAACCGGGAAGCGGCTGCGATCTGAAGTGACCTGCCCTGGGTGAGCCGTAGCGCCCCATTGCGGTTTTTCGCTGAGGAAACGTTCAGACCCAGAGTGCCTCGATGGCGCGGATCGCCTTGGAGTAGAGGGGGTGTCGCCCGCCGCGGGCGAGTTCGGCCAGGAGGATCTCCCTGGTTTCCTCACGCGGTGCGCGAACCATCCGGCCTGAGC
>DAINBM010000451.1:0-2170 GCA_036732965.1 Caulobacteraceae bacterium
GCGCGCCCTTACCCGGGGCGCCGGCGGCGGCGCTCGCCCGGGCACACCAGGTGCTGGACAGTGATCCGATGGGCTACTGGGAAAGCCCGGACCTGAAGGCCCGCATCGCCCGCCATTATCTGGAGACCTACGGCCTCACCATCGCCCCGGACCGGATCCTGCTGACCTGCGGCGCGTCTCCGGCCCTGGTGACGGCGCTCTGCGGCGGCTTCTCGCCCGGGGACACGATCGCCATCGCCCGTCCCGGCTATATGGCCTATCGCAACGCCATCCGCGCCCTGAAGCTGAACGTTCTGGAAATCCCCTGCGGGCCGGAGAGCGAGTACCGTCTGACCGCGGCGGCGCTGGAGGCCCTGGACCCCGCCCCCCGGGGCGTGCTGATCGCCAGTCCGGCCAACCCCACCGGGGCGATCATCCCGGCGGAGGGGCTCGCCGCCCTGGCGGAGGTCTGCCGCCGCCGCAACATCTTGATCCTCTCCGACGAGATCTATCATGGCCTCACCTATGGCGAGCCGACCCACTCGATGCTGAGCTTTGCCCCCGACGCTGTGGTGATCAATAGTTTCTCCAAGTATTTCAGCATGGTGGCCTGGCGGCTGGGCTGGATGGTGGCCCCGGCGGACCAGGTGGAGCACTACCGCGCCTATGCCGCCAACCTGTTCCTGACGGCCCCGTCCCTCAGCCAGCATGCCGCGCTGGCGGCCATGGACTGCACCACGGAGCTGGACAGCCATGTGGCCGCCTATGCGGTGAACCGCCAGCTGATGCTCGACGCCCTGCCCGAGCTCGGCCTGACCGCCATCGCCCCGCCGGACGGGGCCTTCTACATCTATGCGGACATCGGTCATCTGACCGGGGACAGTCTGGCCTTCTGCGAGCAGATGGTGCGGGAGACCGGCGTGGCCACGGCCCCGGGCATCGACTTCGACCCTGTGGACGGGGGCCGCTTCATCCGCATCAGCTTCGCCGTCTCCACCGAGGAGACCCGGGAGGCCCTGCGCCGGCTCAAGCCGTGGTTTGCCTCGCGCCCGCGACGGGACGGCGCCGGACCGGCGCCCCTCGGCTAGACCGGCGTCCGCACCACGTTGAACGGGCCCGCCGCCTGGCAGGTGGGCATCATCTCCACCGTGTTGATGTTCACATGGGCGGGCAGGGTCGTGACCCAATGGACGGTCTCGGCCACGTCATCGGCGCTCAGCGGCGTCACCCGGTCATAGACCTTGGCCGCCTTGTCCGCGTCCCCGTGGAAGCGCACGAGGGAGAACTCGGTCCCGCCGCACAGCCCCGGCTCCACGTCCGTCACGCGGACCCCGCGCCCCACCAGATCGGCGCGCAGGTTGAGGGAGAACTGCCGCACATAGGCCTTGGTGGCGCCGTACACATTGCCGCCGGGATAGGGATAGCTGGCCGCCACCGAGCCCATGTTCACCACATGGCCCCGACCCCGCTCCACCATCCCCGGCAGGAAGGCGCGGGTCATCCAGGTCAGGCCCTTGATGTTGGTGTCGATCATGGTGTCCCAGTCCTCGAGCAGGGCCTGGTCGGCAGGGTTGAGCCCCAGGGCGAGGCCCGCATTGTTCACCAGCACGTCCACGGCGGCGAAATCGGCGGGCAGGCGCTCGGGCAGGGCCGCCACGGCGTCCGCGTCGCAGACATCCAGGGTCAAGGGCAGCAGATTGGCCCCCAGTTGCGCGCGGAGGGCGGCCAGCCGGTCGGCCCGGCGGCCCAGGGCCACGACCCGGTGTCCCTCGGCAATGAAGCGGCGGGCAATGGCTTCGCCGAAGCCTGCAGTGGCGCCGGTGACAAGTACGATCATGGGAAGACCCCTGGATGGCTCCGGGTCCCGCCTGTCGCGCGACGGGCGCCGATGCGGATTGGTCTCGGGAAAATGGTCGGAGTGGCAGGATTTGAACCTGCGACCCCTGCGTCCCGAACGCAGTGCTCTACCAGACTGAGCCACACTCCGACGATGAAGAGCGCGCCTTATAGCGAAGCGATCCCGGGGCCGCAAGCAATCAAACGGCGCAAGGGCGACGGAATGCGCGCGAGGGTGCGGTGTCCCTGCGGCCAAAAGAACCGCGCTCAGGCAGTTGCATGGCTGCGAAGCTTAGGCTATTTCCTCCGCCTCCCGGTCAAGCCCCGCCCCGCGGGTCCCGACGGGAGCCATTCT
>DAINBM010000452.1:0-2157 GCA_036732965.1 Caulobacteraceae bacterium
CGGACAGGGCGTCGTACAGGGGGCGCAGATAGGGGGCGAGCTTGTCCTCCATCTCCCCGGGCAGGAAGCCGATGGACTCGCCGGCCTCCACCGCGGGACGGGACAGCACGATCCGGCCGACGCGGCCGGCCTCCAGCGCCTCCACGGCCTTGGCGATGGCCAGATAGGTCTTGCCCGTGCCGGCAGGGCCCAGGGCCAGCACCAGATTCTTCGCATCAATGGCCTGGATCAGCGCCTGCTGGCCGTCCGACTTGGCCTTGATCGTCTTGACATATCCCTGTTCGCGCTCCGCTTCGGGCCCCTGGGCGCGCATCGGCGACCAGCTGCGATCCACGGGCAGGCGCCGGACCTTCGACTCCTCCTCGAACTGCGAGCTGTTGAATTCGCCTTCACGCGCCATACGCTTCAGAGCACGTTTGGTCATTCGAACCTCCGAAATGGGGCCTGGGGCCCCTGCTGGAAAAGGAGAGCGATACCGAGGGCAAAAAAAATCGGACGAACCGAAAGCGGCGCGTCCGACGGACAGGGGTGGTGGGGAGACGCCGGAGCGGCAGCGCAACCCGGCGGTTGACCGCCGGCCGCGAACCCTGCTCCGATGGGCGGACCCAATGTCCACCAGAGGAAATCAAGCGTCACCCTGAACTCCGTTTCGATTCGCGGCGGGCCCGAAGGGGGCGTCCGAATCGCGACTACAGTTTCATGCTAGCGGAGTTTCCAAGGTGTTAAAGCGAAGAAATTGTTGAAAGGTCGTGCACGGATGAATTCAAGTTCACATGTCTATGATTTGGGCGCTGCGTTGCCCGACTTGCCTCCGGAAGGTGAATACTGGATTGCGCCCAATGCTGTCGTTCTTGGAAATGTCATATTGAAGAAGAATGCCAGCATCTGGTTCGGTGCGACCCTGCGGGGTGACAATGATCCCATCACCATCGGCGAGAATTCCAACATTCAGGACGGATCAGTACTGCACACGGACGTGGGTTCGCCGCTGACGATTGGCACCAATGTCACCGTTGGGCACATGGTGATGCTGCACGGTTGCACCATCGGCGACAATTCGCTGGTCGGCATCGGCTCGGTGATCCTCAACGGGGCGAAGATCGGCCGCAACTGCCTGATCGGCGCCAAGGCCCTGATCACCGAGGGCAAGGAGATCCCCGACAATTCCGTGGTCATGGGGGCCCCGGGCAAGATCGTCCGCACCCTCGACGAGGCCGGTGCCCAGATGCTGACGGCATCGGCCCTGCACTATGTGGAGAACTGGAAGCGTTATGCGCGGGAGCTCCGTCCTTCGAGACGGCCCTGACCTGTCTCCGACGGTCGTCATGGTGAGGCGGGCGACGCCCGCCTCGAACCACACGGCCTCGTTACAGCTTCGCCGTTCCCACGGCCGGTTCCGGGGTCTCGGCCAGGGCCGCGGCCTCCCAGGCCTGGAAGTCCGGGTCGGACAACAGGGTCGCCTGGTAGGCCGATGCCGTGCCGTCGTCTCCGTGCGCCGCAAGGTCGACGCCATAGCTGCGGAACCGGGTCGCCACAGGGGTGTAGAAGGCGTCCGCAATGCTCCAGGCCCCGAACAGCCAGGGGCCGTCCGCGCCGAACCGACGGCGGGTTTCCCGCCAGATGGTGACGATGCGCGCCACGTCCGCGACGGTCGTGGGGTCCAGGTCCGCCGTGGTGCGCAGGGCGAGATCCATCGGGCAATGACTGCGCAGGGCCTGGAAGCCGGAATGCATCTCGGCCGTGACCGCGCGCGCCACGGCCCGGGCCGCGATGTCGGCGGGCCAGAGCCGGGCCTGCGGAAACCGCTCCGCCAGATATTCGCAGATGGCCAGACTGTCCCAGAGCGTCAGGTCGCCGTCCCTCAGGGCCGGAACCTTGCCGCTGGGGGACACCTCCCGGATCTCGTCCGCCGCCCCGTCCCAGCGCAGCCGGATCAGGTGTTCCTCGAAGGGCTGGCCGGTGCGCTTCAGGGCCAGCCAGGGCCGCAGCGACCAGGTGGACCAGGACTTCGTGCCGATGACGAGCTGCATGCCGGACTCCGTTGCGAGGAACCCGGTCTAGACCGGGTCCCGGACCGAGTGCAAGGGTCGGGGGCAAGGGGGCACGGCGACGGGCTCAGGTTAACGGTGGAAGGCTCTTGTTTTTGTAGCGCGGCGT
>DAINBM010000453.1:0-2147 GCA_036732965.1 Caulobacteraceae bacterium
CTAGATGATCGGTCCGTCCGGCCGGATGAACCGGAATTTTAACAGCGGGCGCGTAGAACGGATCTGGCCGGTGGACCCGGCGTGACCTCGGACCCGACCTTGACCACTGCCCGACCGATGGCATCGAACGCGATCCCCCCGGCACCGAGCCCTCCGACGGAGACGGTGGCCGCACCGACCCCGGCCTGGACCGTCGACGGAGCCTTCGCTGTGGCCGCCGCGCTGCGGACGGAGGCACCGGCCGTGGTATGCGCGGACGTCACGCTGACCTATCGCGATCTGGATCAGCGGTCGGATCACGTCAGCGCACATCTGCAGGCCCACGGGATGGCCGAGGGCGACATCTGCGCCATCGACTGCCGCAGCCTGGCCGATTTCGCCATCGCCGCGCTGGGCGTGCTGAAGGCCGGTGGAGTCTACCTGGCCCTCGACAATCGCCCCGCGCGCGCGGCCGGCCTGGCCCGGGCGCCCGACGGGGTGGCCCGCTTCGGCATCACCGGACAGGGGATCTGGACCGGCGGCGGCAGCCTGACCGCCATCACCGACGCCTTTCGAGCACCCGGGGAGGCCCCGCCGCGGCACCCGGCCATGACCAGCCCCTCGGCCTTCCAGCGGGTGGCCTATGTCTGCTTCACCAGCGGGACGACCGGTACGCCAAAGGGTGTCCTCGTGCCGCATATCGGCATCCGGGGTCTGGTCAGCGATCCGATCTTCGGCGTCCTGCGGGCCGGTCGGCGGATCGCCAGCACCAGCACCTTCGCCTTCGATGCCGCCACATTCGAGGTGTGGGGTGCGCTGCTCAACGGGGCCTGCGTCGTCGAGGCCCCCCCCCCGAGTGCCTGCGGTCCCCGCAGATCTTCGCGGATTTCGTCCGGTCGGCACAGATCGACGGTTCCTTCCTCACCACCTCCATCTTCCATGCGCTTGCGAGCCGCCGCCCCGACACCTTCAGCGGCCTCGAGTGCCTGGTGATCGGCGGAGAGGCCTGCGATCCGGTCGTGGCCCGCCACGTCCTGGAAAGCCATCAGGGACCCCGCCGCCTCATCAATGGGTACGGGCCCACGGAGACGGTCACCTTCGCGACGGCCGAGGTCCTGGAGTTGCACGACCTGGCCCGGGGCCGCGCCCCCATCGGACGTCCGATCGCCGGGCGCACGGCCCATGTGGTCATGGAGGATGGCGGCCTCGCCCCCGCCGGGGTCGAGGGGGAGCTGTTCGTCGGCGGGGAATGCGTGAGCCTCGGCTATCTCAATGACCCGGCCGCAACCGCCGCGAAGTTCGTTCCCGACCGGTTTGCAGGCGGCCCGGGCGAACGCCTGTACCGCACCGGGGACATCTGCCGCATGTCGGAGGACGGCACCCTCGACTTCGTGGGCCGCCGGGACGAGCAGGTGAAGGTCCGGGGATTTCGCGTCGAGCCGCAGGGCGTGGCGACGCTGCTCCGGAACCTGCCGGGGGTGACGGACACGGTGGTGATCCCGCGGCAGACCCGGTTCGGCACCTGTGAGCTGGTGGCCTTCCTGACCGGTGAACAGAGCCGCAGCCCCGACGCGATCCGGCGCCAGGCCGCGATGCAGATGCCGAGCTTCATGGTGCCGTCGCGGTTTTGCTGGGTCGAGCGGTTTCCCCTGACCGCCACCGGAAAGCTTGACCGCACGGCACTTCTCGACCTCGTCGACACCCGACAGGACGCAGTGCCGCGCTCCGCGGGACCGCACGGGTCGGTGATCGAGGATCTCAGGCAGATCTGGTTCGAGAACGGGGTCACCGGCGAGATCGCCCCTGATGATGATTATTTCGACATAGGGGGGAACTCCCTCGCCCTGATCAACATCGCCCTCGACGTGGAGACGCGGTTCGGGATCCGGATACCGCCGGAGATGTTCGGGAACGGACTGACCCTGAACAGCCTCGCGGCCCATCTGTGCGCGGCAATCGACCACCGGGACACGCCTGCTGACCGGCCGACCGCGCGGGCGTTCGTCGTGTCCCAACCCTGGAACATGGCGCGGTTTCCCTCGGACATCGGCAGCCGCGTCCATCCGGACGGACGCTGGGTCCAGCTGCAGGTTCCGCCGACCGAGACCTTTTCGGCCTCCTACCCCACCCTGCCGTCCATGGCCGCGGAACTGGTCCGGCAGATCCGG
>DAINBM010000454.1:0-2142 GCA_036732965.1 Caulobacteraceae bacterium
GACGCCTTGCGGTCCCGGGTGACCACGGCCACGGCCTGGTCGTACAGGTCGTCGCCGCTGGAGCCGTTGCCGGCCATGTCGCCGCCGCCGCCGCCGTCCTCGTCGTCGCCGCCCTCGGTCACATCGTCGAGATACTGGGGTTCGCCCTGCTGCCGCAGGAAGCTGGCCACGGCCTCGACCTCGTCATCGGCCACGAAGGGACCGTGCAGGCGGGTCACCCGGCCGCCGCCGGCCATGTAGAGCATGTCCCCCTGCCCGAGCAGCTGCTCCGCCCCCTGCTCGCCCAGGATGGTCCGGGCGTCGATCTTGGAGGTGACCTGGAAGCTGATGCGGGTGGGGAAATTGGCCTTGATGGTGCCGGTGATCACGTCGACGGACGGGCGCTGGGTGGCCATGATCAGGTGGATGCCTGCGGCCCGGGCCATCTGCGCCAGACGCTGCACGGCCCCTTCGATGTCCTTGCCCGCCACCATCATCAGGTCGGCCACCTCGTCGATCACCACCACCAGATAGGGCATGGGCTCGGGGCGGACCGTCTCGGTCTCGTAGATCGGCCGACCGGCATCGTCGAAACCGGTCTGCACGGTGCGTTCGAAGTGTTCGCCCCGGGCGAGGGCCTCCCGGGCCTTCTCGTTGAAGCCGCCGATGTTGCGCACGCCGATCTTGGACATGCGGCGATAGCGGTCCTCCATCTCCTTCACCGTCCATTTGAGGGCGACGATCGCCTTCTTCGGATCGGTCACCACCGGGGCCAGCAGGTGCGGGATGCCGTCATAGACCGACAGTTCCAGCATCTTGGGGTCGATCATGATGAACCGGCACTGGTCCGGGGTCAGGCGGTAGAGCACCGACAGGATCATGGCGTTGACGCCGACGGACTTGCCGGAACCGGTGGTGCCCGCGATCAGCAGGTGGGGCATGCGGGCCAGGTCGGCCACATAGGGCTCCCCGCCGATGGACTCGCCCAGCGCCAGGGGCAGGGCGGCGGTGGACTTCTCGTAGTCCGCAGACGCCAGCAGGTCCCGCAGATAGACCGTGTCCCGCCGGGGATTGGGCAGTTCCACACCGATGGCATTGCGGCCGGGCACCACCGCCACCCGGCAGGCCCGGGCGCTCATGGACCGGGCAATGTCGTCGGACAGGGCCACCACCCGGCTGTGCTTCACCCCGGGTGCGGGCACCATCTCGTACAGGGTCACCACCGGGCCGGGTCGGATCTGGTCGATATGCCCCTTCACGCCGAATTCGGAGAGCACGGTTTCCAGCAGCTTGGCGTTCTGGCGCAGGGCCCCCTCGTCGATGCTGCTCATCCGCGGCTTGGCCTTGGACAGCATGGCCAGTTCCGGCAGGCGGAACCCGCCGGGCTGCACGAAATCGAAGGCCACCTGCTGTTCCCGCTGCTCCCGCGCCGACAGCTTGGGCGACCTGGGGCTGGCCACCCTGGCCCCTCGCGCAGCCGGGGCAAGGTCGAAGGGCGGTCCGTCCGCCTCGTCGTCATCGTCCGTGTCAGCGGCGGGAGCAGGCCCCGCCCCGACGTCGTCCTCCACACCGGAGGTCAGGGTCCGTCCGGCCATGTCGATCGGGGCCACCGGCCGCGGGGCCGCGGGGGCCTCGGCCCTCGGGCGACGGGCACGGGCCGGCGCCGGCGCCGGCGGCACGTCCACCGCGTCCCCCTCATCGAGATCGGCCACGTCCCGGCGGCGGACCAGCAGCCGCTCGCCCAGGGACAGGGCCTGGGCCCCGCCATCCGCCAGCCGGGCCCGGGCCGTGATCAGATCGGCTGCCCCCACCCCGGCCGCCCGGGCCAGCAGGCCCACCGCGGCCAGTCCCAGGATCGCCGCGGCCACGATGCGGGCCCCCGGAAGACCGGTCATGTGCAGCAGCATCGCCAGTCCCGACAGGCTGACATCGCCCCAGAAGCCGCCGAGGCCCGAGGTCAGGGGCCAGATCACCGGCGGCCGCGGCCCGGCCAGGGCCACGGACAGACACGCCGTGCCCACGAGGGCCGTCAGCAGCCGCAGGCGATAGGCGGGTCCGCTGGCCTGCAGGTCCCGGGACCCGGCCCGGGCGATCCCGGCACAGATGAGGATCAGGGCAAGGATCCACGCCGCGAGGCCCAGGCTCTGGATCGCAGCATCGGCA
>DAINBM010000455.1:0-2135 GCA_036732965.1 Caulobacteraceae bacterium
CGCGCATGGCAGACGCCTTCGGGGCCCAGTGCGTGGTGGCCGCCGTGGACGTGAAGTCCGTGGCCCCGGACCGCTGGGACGTGTTCACCTATGGGGGCCGCACGGACACGGGCCTCGACGCCCTCGACTATGCCGAGCGGATCGTGGCCAAGGGGGCGGGCGAGATCCTGCTCACCTCCATGGACCGGGACGGCGCAAGGACCGGCTATGACCTGCCCCTGCTGCGGGCCATCACGGCGGCGGTACCGGTGCCCGTCATTGCATCCGGCGGGGCCGGCAGCATCGCCCATCTCGTCGAGGCCGTCCGCGAGGGCGGGGCCGACGCGGTTCTGGCCGCTTCGATCTTCCACTTCGGCGAGATCTCCATCGCCGACGCCAAGCGCGGCCTCGCCGCCGCCGGCGTTCCCGTCCGCCTCTGACCCGGGACCCGCCCCGCCATGACCGACGCCGACGCCACCGACCCGACCCTGGCCGAGGTCCTGACTCGACTGGAGGCGACCATCCGCGCGCGCACGGGCGCGGATCCGACCCAGTCCTATACGGCGCGCCTGCTGGCGGATCCCGCCCTGGCCGCCAAGAAGCTCGGCGAGGAGGCGGTGGAGACGGTCATCGCCGCCATGGGACCGGACCGGTCGGCCCTGGCGGCGGAGAGCGCGGACCTGCTCTATCACTGGCTGGTGCTGCTCGCCGCCCGGGGTGTCACCACCGCCGAGGTGGCCGCCATCCTCGCCGGTCGGGAGGGGGTCTCGGGGCATGCCGAGAAGGCCTCACGCAGCGTCACCCCGTAGAAATGCCGGGACCGGGGCCGGAATCGCCCTCAGCCGCTACGGATTGTTAAGCCGAAGCCTTGCCAAACTGCCCCGACATGAACACTTCCGGCATCACGGGAACGGGCATCGGCTTCGTTTCATTGACTTGCCGGTCCGGGCGTCTAAAAGTCCGCCCGCGTCCGCCGTCCGGGACTGCCGGTCGGCGCAACGAAAACTGGACTTGCTCTGATTGAGCCGTCGAGCGGGAGAGTAGAACGCACATGGCCGAGGCCACCTCCACCGGTAAGGGCGTCCGGACACGCCCCACCTCTCCCCATCTGCAGGTCTGGCGCTGGCACGTCACCATGGCCGCGTCGATCCTGACCCGGGCCACCGGCATCGCCCTCTATGGCGGTGCCGTGATCGCCGCCGTCTGGTTCGCCGCCCTGATGGTCGGACCCGATGCCTATGGCCCGGTGATGATCCTTCTCGGATCCTGGATCGGCAAGGTCGTGATGTTCGGCCTGACCTTCTCGGTCTTCTACCACCTGGCCGCGGGCCTGCGGCACCTGGTCTGGGATGCGGGCAGCGGCTTCAACCCCCACACCGCCAACATGACCGCTGTCGGGGCCATGGCCTTCGCCCTGGTGGCCACCCTGGTAGTCTGGGCCCTGGCCATTCAGACGGGAGCCGTCCGATGAGCGGAGACAGCCAGTTCCGTACCGCCCTGGGCCGCGCCCGGGGTCTGGGCTCGGCCCATCACGGGGTCAGCGCCTTCATCGTCGAGCGCTCCACCTCCGTGGCGCTGGTGCCCCTGTGCCTGTGGGCCGTCTATGCCGCCATCAAGGTGGCGCCGCTGGGCTATGAGAGCGCGGTGCTGATGCTGCGCCAGCCGGTGAACGCCATCATGTCCCTTCTGCTGGTGGGCGTGTCCTTCCTGCACATGCGGGTCGGCCTGCGGGTCGTCATCGAGGACTATGTCCACACCCCCGCCGCCAAGATCCTGGCCCTCCTCGCCAACAGCGCCCTGTGCTGGCTCGGCTGGGCAGTGGCCACCTTCTCCATCCTTTGGGTCGCCTTCGTCGGCGGCCCGGTTCACTAGTCGGACGGTCAAAAGAGCATGGCTCAGTACAGTTTCGTCGATCACAGCTACGATGTCGTCGTCGTCGGTGCCGGCGGGTCGGGTCTTCGCGCCGCCCTCGGCTGTGCCCAGGCGGGGCTGAAGACCGCCTGCGTCTCCAAGGTGTTCCCCACCCGCAGCCACACGGTGGCGGCTCAGGGCGGCATCTCCGCCAGCCTCGGCAACATGGGCGACGATGACTGGCGCTGGCACATGTACGACACCGTCAAGGGGTCGGACTGGCTGGGCGACCAGGACGCCATCGA
>DAINBM010000456.1:0-2133 GCA_036732965.1 Caulobacteraceae bacterium
CGCGCCGCCGGACCGGGCCAGCATCTCGCTGCGCTTCTCCGGATTGAAGGCCGCGTCGTCCACCTCGGTGAAGGCCACGTCCTTGGACCGGAGCAGCGCCAGAGCGCGGGAGCAGTAGGGGCAGAACGGCCGCGTGTAGATCAGGACGGCGGGCATGGCGACTCCGGATGCAGATCGGGACTACCTCCTATATAGACAGAGGAACGGCCTCGCGCACCCTTGCTACGGTCAGCACGTCGACCTGCGCGGCCCCTGCGGTGCGCAAGGCCGCGGCGCAGGCCTCCACCGTCGCCCCGGTGGTGAAGACATCGTCGATCAGCAGCATCCGCCGCCCCGCGACCGTGGCGCGCCGCGCCGGATCAACGGCGAAGGCACCGGCCACGTTGGCCGCCCGGCCCGAGGCACTGCGCCCGCCCTGACCGGCGGAGGACCGCAGCCGTGTCAGACTGTCCGGCAGATAGGCGACCCCCGCCCGCCGGGCGAGGGGCCGGGCGATCTCGGCGGCCTGGTTGTACCGTCGGGCCAGCAGGCGCCTGGGATGCAGGGGCACCGGCACCAGCGCGTCGGCATCGGCCAGCAGCTCCGCCCCCGCCCGCTGCAGCCATCCGGCAAAGAGACTGCCGAGGTCGGGGCGATCCCCATGCTTCAGCTTCAGGACCAGATCCCGGGACGCCTCGTCATAGATGCAGGCCGCCCTCGCCCGGGAAAAGGCGCGGGGCCTGGCGACACAGGCCATGCACCGGGCCCCCAGGCCGAAGTCCAGCTCGAACGGCGCGCCGCAGCCGTCGCAGACCGGGGTCTCGAGAAAGGTGATGCGGGAAAAGGCCGCCGGTGACAGTCCCGGCCCCTGGGACGGCAACCCGCCATCCAGGGTCAGGGGCGGAAGGATTAGGTCGAGACTGCGCTGAAATGCCCCTATAAGCTGGGCCATCGCCGAAGTGCGCCCGCCTGCGTCCCGCTGAAGGTCCATGCCTGCAACGCCCCCCGCCCTGTTCGACCCGTCCCTGCTGCGCAGGAGACTGGAGCGCGCCGCTCGCCGCGACGGGTTCGCGGGCTTTCTGCGGGACCGGGCAGCGGACGATGCCTGCGACCGGCTGTTAACCATATTGCGACATTTTCCCCTTGCCGTCGAGTTGGGTTGTCGCGACCGGGCACTGATTCGCGCCCTGTCATCGGGATCCGCCGGGGCATCGATCCGTACCCTGATCGAACTCGATCTGGTGGAGGACTTTGTCCGACCGGCCGCGCCCCTCGGCCTCGTGGCGGATCTCGAGCGGCTGCCGCTGGCCGATGCCAGCGTCGACCTGGCCGTCTCCCTGCTGGTTCTTCAGTGGACCAACGATCTGGTGGGCACCCTGATCCAGATCCGGCGCATCCTGAAGCCCGACGGCCTGTTCATCGGGGCCCTGTTCACCGGGTCGACCCTGACGGAACTGCGTCAGGTCCTGCTCGAAGCCGAGGCCGAGGTCACAGGCGGAGCCTCCCCCCGGGTCTCGCCGTTCGCGGACGGACCGGATCTGGCGGGTCTGGCCCAGCGGGCGGGACTGGCCCTGCCGGTGGTGGACATCGACCGGGTGACCGTTCGCTATGACCACCCGCTTCGCCTGATGGCCGACCTGCGGGCCATGGGGGAGACCAGCGTGCTGCGCGCCCATGCCCGCCGGCCCCTGCGCCGGGATGTGCTGGCCCGGGCCTGTCAGCTGTATGCGGAGCGGTTTTCCGATCCGGACGGACGGATCCGTGCCACCTTCGAGATTTCCACCCTCACCGGCTGGGCCCCGCACCCGGACCAGCAACAGCCCCTGCGCCCGGGCTCGGCGCGGACGCGGCTGGCGGATGCCCTTGGGGTGGCGGAGCAGACCCTTCGCCCGGACGGCTCAGAGACAGTCCCTTAGCCAGGCGCAGAGCGGCTCATCCGCCGGCGGCATGGGATAGTCGAACAGGCGCGCGGGCTTGACCCAGGCCATGTCCGCATGTTCCCGCCTCGTGATCTGACCGTCCCAGCGCCGCAACAGGAACAGGGGCATCAGGAGGTGGAAGTCCTCATAGGCGTGGCTGGCGAACACGAACGGGGCGAGGCAGTCCCTGCGGGCGGTGATGCCCAGCTCCTCCTGGAGTTCGCGGATCAGGCAG
>DAINBM010000457.1:0-2116 GCA_036732965.1 Caulobacteraceae bacterium
CATGGGACCGGCGGATGAAGCCGATCACCGCCGACCGGGCCTGATCCTGGTTGAGGCCGTGCAGGTCCAGCCGGGCCGCGATCGGTTCCCGGGACATGCTGATCCGGCGCTTGCGGCGGGGTTCGATTGCCTCGGGCGCGGACGTCTTCACCGGGATCGCCGGCTTGCGCGAGGGCGGCGTGGCCAGCGGCTGCAGGCCTGGGTCCCCGGGCGCCAGGCCCAGTCCCGCCGTCGCTGCGGGAGGAACAGAGGCCGCGGCCGCCGGTGCGGCGGCCACGGGTCGCGCCCGATGGGGCCGCACCGTCGCCGTGACCAGGGACCAGAGCCTAACGTCCTCGGGGTGAAGCGGCCGCCGCATCGCGCTCCTCCGAACCGTCGCCGTCGACGGGCACCAGTCGTGCCAGATGCAGGACATGCTTCACCCGGCCTGCCTCGCGCCCGGCAGCCTCGCCGGTCCCGAAATACAGGTCGGCCCGGATCGGGCCCCGGATGGCCCCACCGGTGTCCAGATCCACCGCAAGACGGTGGTATTCCGAGGCCGCCCCGCTGAGCGTCGGCGCCTCGGCATCGATCCAGTAGAGGGTGCCGAAGTCATGATGGCGGCTGTCCATGGCGATGGCCCGACCGGCGGGCAGGGATATGCCCGCCGCTCCCTGCGGCTCCGCCCCCGTGTCGGCACCCAGGCGGAAGAAGACGTAGCGGGGATTCTTCCGCATCACCGCATCCGCCTCGTCCCCCGCATGGGCGGCCAGCCAGCGGCGGATGCCGTCCCCCGACGCCCCCGTGGCCGGAAGCAGCCCGTCGCGGATCATCGGGCGGGCGATGCCGACGAAGGGTTTTCCGTTGTCTCCGGCATAGGCGGCCCGGGCTCGCTCCCCGTCAGGAAACACCAGGATGCCGGATCCCTGGATCTGCATGAAGAAGAGGTCCTCGGGCCGCATCCAGGCAGTGACACCCTCGGTCGGTGCCTGGTCGAGGGTGGCCCGGTCCGCATCCCTCATCCGGACCCGGATCCGCGGGGGCGGCGCGTCGTCCTGGATCGCGACCGCCGGCGGGCCGGCCGGAGCAGGGTCGACCGGCGTGGGAAGGCTCGCAGGCGGTGCCGTCGGCACCGGGACACCGGCACTGGCCGAAGGGCCGTCCAGAAGGTCGGCGACGGGGTCGCTGGACGGGCGGTCCAGGGCGGCGAGGTCGAGGCTTGCCGACACGGTGGGGGCGGGATGCGCCGGGGGGGGCGCGGCCGGGGTGACGGATCCGGGGGGGAGGGCGGTCAACTCCCGTCGGACCGTGTCCGGCGGGTCCGCGGCGGGCGCTGGCCGTTGCGGCGCGGACGGTCCGGACGGCGTCTGGGCAACGATCATCCCGGCATCGATCAGCTGGCCGGGCGGAGGCGGGGGACGAACCGGAGCGGTGAAGGGGCCGCTGCGCCGACGGCTGGCCGGGTAGACCGGGGCGAAATAGCCGGTGAGCACGCCCTCTCCGGGCAGGACTTCGGCCTGGAAATGCCGTTCGAAGAACAGCCGCGCCGAGGTGTCATCCTGCGACGCCACCCCGTCCGCCGACCGACAGGTCCGTCGGAGCGTCTCGCTGCGTGCCGCCCGGCAGCCGACCCGGAAGGCGGCCAGCGCCGCCCGGTGATCCTCCGAGGACCAGCCCTTCAGGCTGGCAACCGGCACCCGGGTGACCGCCGGAGATCCGGGCGTCTCCGGAGGCATCTCCGGGGGGGCCGGCACCGGTCGCGCCCGCGAGGGGACCGGCGACGGGATGGCCCCGGGCCCGGGGATCGACCGTCCGCCGCCGCAGGCCGCCAGGGTGAGACTCAGGCCGACGAGGAAGCCCGCGGTGACGATGGACCGCGAGGGGCTGCGACAGGTGGTGACCGCAGCCGCGGCCATCAGGCTTCGGCGGCCTCGACCCGCGCCAGGGCCCAGGTCGGATCCTTGCCGCCGGTGGCCCGTTCGAACGTCCAGGTCTCGGCAGCCCTGCGTTCATCGGCCTGCGCCGGATCCGCATCGCCCGCCGCGACCGAGCGGGTGGCACGGAATTCCGACAGGAAGCGGACGCGCAGGCGCAGCGTGTCGCCGACCACCTCCGCCGTCTCGAGGTCGGCGCGGGC